>MEXR01000018.1 GCA_001773775.1 Candidatus Amesbacteria bacterium RIFOXYB1_FULL_44_23
AACGTAAAAGAACCGTACCATATCGATGTCAACCGGGCTGCTATCGAAAGAATTTTTAATTTCCAAGACAGTCATCCGCCCGCTACCACTCTTTCCAAAATTCGGTTGATCACTCTCAATACTCAGGGTAAGGCGGAAGATTTTGATAAATTTCAATCTGCTGCGATGCTCACTGCCAGAAGTCTGGTTTACTATTCTGACGGTGACGTTAAAATCCAGCCTCTTTCAAAAACACCGAACATTGTCCTCAGTCAAAAAACTCTCAAAAACAAAATTTATGAATACAACGCCAATAATCGACTGACAAACTTTTTCCGCACCTTAATCTATATCAGTCCTGTAGCCATCATTCTTTTTTACCCGGTTATTTTTATGGTAAATACCCTGAGCAAAACATTCTTAGCTTGGGTAATAAACAAATTGTTATCTACGGGGATTCCTTTCGGCCGGCTTTATGGTCTCACTGGCGTTCTTAACTTTGTTACTGAATTAATCCTTGTTGTATTGGCTTTTGTTCCTGGAATTTCTCTTTTTCGCTCATGGTTGGCCGTAGCCTTCAATGCAATAACTTTGGCTCTCTGCTACTTCTTTATTTACCGCCATCACAAAAATTTATGACCAGAATCATTTTGAGCATTTTGGGCTTACCCATATTATTGTTTATTGATGTTTTTCGCTCTCCCAGGTCAGTCGTAAAAAAAATTCTCTGGAGTTTACTCATCCTGATTTTGTTTGGATTTACCTGGATATCCGGATATCAAGACCTTTTTACAATCACAAAATACACCTTATATGATTTCGGTCTAGTGGATAAGTTAACTGAAGTCCCGGTTCGGGGTACTTCAATGTTACCCACCATTCAGGACGGACAAAATATTAAGCTCAATAGTCCCAAAAAATATTTACCAGCCTGGGGTGATATTGTTTCATTTTCGAACAACGAAACAGAAGAAATGTATTACTTAAAACGCATTATTGGACAGCCTGGGGACAAGGTGTCCTTTATAAATGGCCAAGTTCGTCTCAACGGGCAATTTCTGAAAGAAGATTACATTTATCAGGGTAATCCTACATACGGAAATACTTATCTGATCGATTGTCGGGAATATCAGATTCCGGAAAATAAATTTTTGGTTATGGGTGACAATCGCATTGCCAGTACGGATTCCCGGGTTATCGGCTTCGTCGATCGCACTGACATAGAAGGGGTGATCAAAACTAACCTCACGGTCCAATTTAATTCATCCGTAAGTAATAGTATTTTCCCGGCGGAGGTTGTGGATTCTGACGCCTTTCTTAAGGCTATCAATCAGAGCCGGATTGCCCAAAACATATCTCCGCTGATTCTTAATTCCCAACTTTCCCAATTAGCTAAAACCCGGGCAGAAAAGATTGCGGGTGATTTAGCTTCTGATCACATCAATACTCCGGATTTGAGGCAGACTCTCGAGCAGGGCAATTATGATTTTATCCAGGTTCAGGAAGTTATAACCATGGGAAATTACAACGCCGATCAATTAAGTCAGCATGTATTAGAACTGTATCCGTATGCAGCTGATTTTCTTTCTTCAGAATATTACGAAATTGGTTTAGGCGTAGTTCCTGGCGTTCAGGATCAATGTCATGTACAGGTTATTAACATTATCCTTGCCTGGCCACAAAAGCCAAACTACAATCAGAAAATTCTTGATAATTGGAATCACGAGATCGATCAGCTGACTTTATTAGTCGGACTTTTTAGGGATATCAAAAAAGAAAGCAGTCAAATCCCGGTATCCGAAATTCAGCTAGTCATTGACGATCTTTCCGACCTGCTTGATAAAGCCAGTCAGCTCCGGGTTCCGGTCACAGAGAATCGCTGGCTGACATCCACCGAATCCCTTCTGGACGCTGCTTACTGGGACGACAGAAATAAAGTTGTCCAAAAAGTCGGAGATTTTACCCTAAAATATCTAGACCAAATTCCAAATTCAGACCTTAGAGACTCTCTTTCAATTTATAAATGGGGAAATTTGGAATTCAATAAAGAATCCGATAAGGCAAAACTTCTGTTTGGCCAGGAAAAATATCAAGAACAATTAGACTCCGCTCAAAAATTACTGACACTTAGTAAAACCGACGAGGAAAAAGCCATTGCTTATTATTGGCAGGGATTGGCTTACTATTCTTTAAAACAAATGGATAAAGCATCCCAAAGTTTAAACCAATCCGTCAAACTTAATCCTGATTACGCTGCAGCCTATTCCACCCTGTCAGCAGTCAGTTTGAACACTCAGCAATATTCTCAATCTATTGCCCTGGCTAAAAAATGTATAGCCCTCGATCCTGAATATGCTTGGTGCTACAACAATTTAGGTATAGCCACGGCATTAAGTGGCAATAAAACAGAAGGACTCAAATATTTGCAAAAAGCCATCTCTCTCGATCCTGATTCGTACACGTTCAACGAAAATTATAAACGGGTAAAGAACCTATAGCTGCAATCAGTGCGGACTTTTAACTTCTGGTAAAATTTACAAAATGAATCAGGTGAAAAATTTCAAAATAGTGTTTGTCCATGGTTATACCGCCTCGTCTCATGACAATTGGTACCCGGCTATCGCCTCAGAGTTGTCAAAACTAGGAATTGATTACGCCATTCCTGACCTGCCTGGGGGGCAGTTTCCTCACGCCTCGCAGTGGCTTGAGACAATTCATTCAGTTGTTTTAAAAACCGACAAACCATTAGTTTTTGTAGGACACAGTCTGGGAACCAGGACGATTCTTCTCTACCTTGAGAAATACAGACCCAAAGTCGAAGCTGTTTTTTTAATTGCCGCTTTCGCCAACCGAACCGAAAATGCCCATAAGTATGACGGGGATGGCTATCCTGATTTTTTTGAACATCAGATAGACATTAAGAAAATAAAACCCCTATCCAAAAAGTACGTAGTCATGCATTCAAAAGATGATCCGCTTGATTATGAACAGGGGGTAGAAATAGCCGGTCAGCTCAACGCCACTCTTTATTCATACGACGATAGGGGACATTTTAGTGACCCGGAAAACGCTTCAATTATTTTAGAAGTCCTAAGTAAAGAGCTAAGTTTAGTTTAAAACTTTCCGGTTACGTCAGTAAATTCATATATACTTTTTAAATCCGAAAAATAGTTTTTATCCGGCAGCAGTTTCAGGTCTGTTTTGAAATAATAGTTAAATACAATTCTAAAAGTATTCACAGGGGTAATCGACGGGTAAAGCATTTTGTCTCCGCCCTGTGGTAGATAATAAGCATTTAAAATGTGCATACGTTCAGATATGCCGGCGGGGTCAAATGGCTTAGCCCATTTATTGGGATTGCCGAGAATTGAGGATGGTCCGTGATCAGACTGAAGCACAATTACCGGTTGCGTTTTGGAATTAGTCAGAAGTTTTTCAATCATATCCATAGTTTTATTTTGGGTAAATTGTAATTGTGCCAAGTAATGCTCCTTATCCGTAAAATCATCACCTATCATTGCCAATTCGGTATCTGAAATCGCTTCCCCTTGTGCGTCAAATAAATATGGCGGATGCGGCAGCGCAACATGAGCAAACACAAATTTTTTACCCGGTAACCTTGCCAATTCCGGCAACTGTTCAAATGGGTACATTAGCTGCAAACGCGTTTGGTCCCTAAGCGAGTTTCTGATCACTGGCGAAAGAGCTGTGGTTTGTAAAAATACCATATAAAATTCGTTAATCTTAAATTTACTTCCCAAGATACTGATGGTTTTTGAAGTCCCCAAATTCTCGTCAGCTCCTTTGGGATTTTCCAAAGGTCCCCAGACAGACGAAAAATTGAAAATTTTGTAACTTCTGTCTTTCAGAAAAGACCACACCTGAGGATTATCAAGCAGGTCATACATCGGTCGGGGATTATTGTTTTTTGGTTTTGACCTTTCAATTATTTCATCGAGATAAACCATGTTCAGACTTGATGGCAATGAAACTTCGGTAAACGCATAATTACTGGTGGCGTTTTCAATCACTTTAAAACCCTTGTCTTCTAAAAACGTTAGAAACGATCTATTCGTGTAGTTGTATACATCTCCCAGAGGTTTTTCCCCGGCAAACATGTCCAGGACAATGTAATAAATATCCGGCTCATATTCCTGAACGCCGGTCTGATTTATCGATATTTGAGTCCGGTCTGGTATCGGGTTTACCATTTGGCTGCCGACAACACTAATCAACTGAAAAATTAACAGAAATGCCGAAGTCAGATATAAATAAAAATTAATTCGCTCGAATGACTTGTTTGTTTTTTTCAGATACCATCCCCACCCGATCAGAAAAGCCAGTCCAAGTGGAATAAATATTTTATTACTTCCTATAACCGCATTACTAACCACTACTTGAAACTGACGAAACGGTGACACCAAAGCTCCGTAAAAGAAAATCCACATCACCAAAATAGTTGAAAATAACCCGCCCTTTTCCGTTCCCAATAACCACCTGGTAAGTCCCAGCAGTACTGTCACTCCGATTAATGAAATTATCAGTGGCCACAATATTATGCTCAAGCCAAGTTCATTCTGGTTACGCGCATAAAAATACAAAATCGGGAATGCCGTCCAAAAAAATGGATGTAAAAACGCGGCATTTATTTTATTACGCATGGTCGACCTTGAATAAATACAATTTACGGACAGTTCCCGGGATTAATTTTGTTTCAAGCAATTTAAAATATTGCCCAAAGGCGGACAGAAAATTAGTCTCTGTATACTCGCTGAAAATGTCTTCTCGACTGGACAGCATTTCTACAACCTGTGAGTCATTTTTGGGTACAAATTCAATTATCAGATATTTTCCCAGCTGGGCTAAAAATTTTGCCACATGTCCCAATGGCAAATTGTTGCTTAAACATAAGTGGTGGATAAGAGCCAGGGCCATAATTAAATCGGCTCCGCCTCTCTTGGCCAGAGACATCCGTTCCTGCCCTGCCCATCCCAGATTCGGACTGGGATTGGTCAGATCCATCACAAGGGGCAAAATCAAATTTGTATTATCACCGCTTAGTTTGGCAAAATTATTTTCCACAGCCTTAGGGTCAAAGTCAAAAGAAATCGTATACGCACCAGCTTGGGCTGCCAGCCGGCTGAACTCACCGTCATTTGCCCCCAGATCCCATACTGTTTTAGGGGCTACTCGCTTAATCATTTTGGCCACCAGTTGTTTTTTGGCCTCAAATGAAGTTGGCCGGTAATTGGTAAATGTATAATATTTTTCCCACCTGGTCGAGCTGTCCCGTGGTTTCAGGTTGGCTGTAGTTTCTTCCAGGTTATCTAAAAGGCGCATCAGAGCATTTTTATCCATTTTGATCTGACTGGTCTTGCTGCCCTCTTTGGCCTGCAGATCGGCTTTTAGTTTGGCTTGCCAATAAATGTGTATTGATAACCCCAAATTCAGTCTGGCCGACACCGGGAGGATCCGGCAGGCTAGGTCCAGTGGCACTCCGTCCAGAAACGGTCTGGCCAGTTGATTCAGTCTTAGATCGTTGTACGCCATCAAAGCCAGTGGAGCCAAAAAATGTTGACAATACTGTCGGTAGGCCACCCACGGCGAACCGGTTTTATATGTTTCAAATGATAATGTATCTATAAAAACAGGATTTTTACCGACAAACTGAATATTGTAAGCGCTGGCGTCCTTAAGATTCATATCGTGTTCCAGTGCCAGCTTCTCAATTTTGAGAGTTGTTAAACCCGCCTGCTGCAATTGTAAAAATCCCCATTCATATGGATAGGAAACAAACGGAATCATGTCGGGTTTAATAATTTGAAACGCCTTACCGTCGGGTGATAGATTATTGGGGGATTCGCGATGCGAAATTAGAAGTCCCTTCTTTACTAACAAATTATATAAACCGGAGGATATTAATTTTTTATAATTTGCAGAATAAATCTGATTTAATTGCCGATATACCGTTCCATCTCTATAAAATATAAAACCGGCCGGATCCCTGAATGAACTATTTTCGTTTTGCGGTTTTGATCTCATCATGTTGGGATAATGATTGGGCGTCTTTACGGAATAATGACGTCAACTTGGACCAATTTCTTTTTGCCATGTACACTACGCTAATAAGTGAAGCGGCCAACACCTGAAATATCAGACTGCCGCTGCCTGGATCTAAATAAGCCTGAACATTTATCGGAAAAACAAAAAAATAAAAAAATCCGGCCACCAGAAACTCCAGCATTCAGAAATTTTATAACTAATTACCGGGATTCACAACAGACTCGACATTAGATACTTCTGGCTTTGAAAAAATCGGTGGCTTGGGAAATGACATAACCAGGCTTGACCGCGACGGTGAGGCCTGCGAAGGTTTGCCCAAAGGCACGTAAATCAACTTCTACCCAAACAATCGGCAAGGGACTATACTAAAATTACATGGTACGGTCCAAGGGGTTTACTCTGGTCGAACTGCTTGTTTCTCTGGCTGTTTTGGCAATTCTGCTTACCATTGTTATTCTGGCCATCAATATCCCCAAACAATTGATAGCTGCCAGGGATCTGCAAAGGAAGATGGATGTCAAACAATTGGGCGACTCGATGTCTTCTTACTACACCAGTCAAAAATCCCTTCCCCCTCAGGATTTTTGGTACTCTTTGCCCTGCGGCAAAAGTAACGCCCCCAGCCAGCTTCCGGTTTCGCTGCAGCCGTTTATGAGTTCTTTCTCCTGTGATCCCACTTCTGAAGATCCCTACTATTACGAAACCTTGGATATTAACTGTCAGCCATGCAGCGACGTCATTTGTCACAAGTTTCGCATTCTTACCACCTTGGAAAATCCCAACGATCAGGCCATTCCGGTCGTTGGCTGCGATGCCGATCTCGGCTGTGGCCCGTACAGCCAGGACGGTTTGCCGTACAACTACGGAGTATCTCTGGGTTGCCCGTTAAAAACTGATAGTCTGGCCTGGCAGACGGCTCAAACTTCGTTGCAACGACTCGATATTCCCCAAGCCGGGAAAATTCTTGAAGTTCAGCTCCTCTTTGACGACACAAATACCCCGAAAATATCCCTGCTCAGTCTGACCCAGAAAAACGGTTACCCCAACCCTCCTACGGCCGGCAACCCGGAATACAAAATAATCTTTCTGGATCTAGCCGGTAACCCTGTTTACTCAACTGATTTTTCCAGTCCTAAAGCAATCGGCTTTGAAATAACCGAAGATATCGGTCCGGTTACCAAATCCACTTTTGCCCTGACTCTGCCATGGTTCAGCCAAATCGACACCATTCGTATCCAGGATCAGAGTGGCACTTTGATTGCCACTGCTGCCGAGGCCGATATTACCATTCAAAATAATACCCCCTCGTTTATCACCATTCCCGGTTCATCTGTTATTCCCAAAATCTCCTCAGGCTTGTACTTTGACTTTGTATCCACGGTCCTGGCCCAGGAATCAGGAGATCATATCGATATGGTTTTTATCGGCGATGGTTTTACTACCCAAGCTTCATTGACTGTTTATCATCAGAAAGTAAACGAGTACATAAAAGAGTTACTAACTTTCGAGCCTTTTAAAGCCCGGGCTGCCAGTTTTAATTTTCATTATGTGGATGCCACCCAAAACTTTAATTGTCTGGGTCATCCCAATTTTTATTACTGTCTCGGTCCGGTTACCGGAGCCGTAAATACTGCCGGAGTCCCTTGGGACAACATTTATATCATCGTCAACAGTCAGGACTATCGCGGAGCCGCCTACTATGACGGAATCGCCTACGGGACTATTGGTGGTTCGGGATCTTTGATCTACGTGCACGAACTGGGCCATTCTTTTGGCATTTTGGCCGACGAGTATCTGGCTTCTAATTCCTACGAAAAAAGCGACAAAAATTGTTACCCCGGCACTCCTCCGAACCCTGCCTGGGCCGGAATCGTTCAGACTTCTGATTACTATCAGGGTTGTAATTATTCCAACTGGTATCGCTCCTCCGACAACAGCATTATGAAAACTCTTGAGGCCCGTTACTTCAATCCCATTTCCCAAAAATATATTAACGATGAAATAAATCGCCATCTGGGCTCAAGCGTCATTCCCACTCTGATTCCGGTTCCGACTTCAACTCCAATTCCCACCCCGACTCCTCCCGTTCCGACCGTTATTCCCAGTCCGACTCCGGTGTCTACGGGTCTTATTAATCAGGTTGCTTGTATTTGTAACGATACGTTCACACCCCGCCAGTGTGTTAATTTTTCTTGTTCCGACACTTCCAAAGTTAACACCACTTGTACTTCACTCTGCAGTACTCATTCCGGAGTGCAACAGTCCGGTGCTTGTGTGTCGGGCCACATAGCCTGCTCCGGAGCCACCCCTACCCCGGTTTTTTGTCCGTCCTTTTACGCTTACAGCCTTAATCCCCAAAGTATTGACGGCCATCCCGGAGATTCACTTCCCGGAACTTTCTACATCCGAAACTACAGTGATCCCAGCTGTGCCCCGGTCACATACACCATTAACAGTTCAGTCCCTGCAGGATTCTCCATTACCGGACTTCCTGATTCTGTTACCGTAGCAGGCAATTACGCGACTACTGCCGCGATTATTAACCATGTTCCGTCAACCGCCGCCGGCGGTGACTACACCACTGAAATTTGGGTTAACTCAAATACCGCCAAAGCCAAAACCATCTTGCATATCCTAAGTCCTACCCCCACTTCCGTTCCGGCGAATTCACCAGACGAACTTACTTGTTATTGTTGGGACAATACAAACCAAACCCAATGCACAAATATAAATTGCACGTCCAGTACTGAGATTACTACAGCCTGCACTTCTCGCTGCAGTACTCACGGAGGCATGAAAGCCGGAGGCTGCACGGACAATCATCCTACTTGTACCGGAATTGTTCCCACCTCTGTTCCCACCCCCACCCCCAATCCCTGTTCTCAGGGCTTTACCTCTAGCTTAATCCATCCCTTAATAGAAACGCCGGCCGACCGAACCGTTTCCCAGACTTTGACAATTAGAAACGATAATCCGGTCGGCTGTGGCAGCCGCAATTTCGCCATAAGTTACTCTCACCCTGCCGTATTTGGTATTTTCAATCTTCCGCCCTCTGTCAGCTTGTCTGGTGGACAAGTTCAAAATATTGATTTTTCCATCATCGTTACCCCCAGTGCTACCGTTGGTGATCACTTAACCCAATTTTGGGTCAACAGCAGCTCTCCGGTTAATGGTACCGTTCGAGTCACTGCTTCTGCTCCTACCCCCACCCCGTCTACGAACATGTTTAGTAATCTTTCAGTCAGATCTTACGGTGACTACGCCTTATTTAAATTTACATATGCCGGATGGGGTTTAAGTGATTTCCGGGTAGACGTAGCCGAGATTGCTACCGCTCTTTATCAAACCGTCGGTCCCAACGACTTTGCCATGTACGGTTTTGCCTTTGGTTCCGGCACTCCCATGGATCCCAGCAATCAGGCTACCCCCACGTCAGTTAGGGCTATTATTCAAAAAACCCCTCAGTCCTGGAGTAAGTGGACTTGCGGTCGCACTATTTACTGGCGCATGTACAAAAGTTCGCAGTTGACTATTTCCAGTCCGATCCAAACTACGGTCGTAGACTGCGCCACCCAGATTAGTATTCTGCCCTGGGAACCCTGGTATTCAGCTATATATTACGGAGTTTACGACGCCAGATATGATCCGGATCAAAACGGCGTTGTTAATTGGTATGACTACTGGACATTGGTTGACCAAACCCGCCTGCGCTAACATTCGTTATCCTGATCAAAAAACAGTTTTTTGAAGCCTTACCAATCCGGATCCCGGTATCGTTAAAGTTGTTTTGTGTAGCTGTCCAGTTGTTGCAAATCAGAGTCTACAGAATCTGGAGTCGTCTGGTCAATTTCTTTCTGAATGTCGGTCATATCAAGCGAATCCGATACTCCGGCAGGTGTTGGAGTCGGAGGAACGGGTGTGGGAGACATTTCTACAGGTTGGGTCATAGCTGGCTCAGGCGAGACATCTCTGGTCATCATGTAAAACGCGCCGGCGGCAATTCCCAATGCGACAAAGAACAGAACCAGAAACACATACAGCTTTACGGGTTTGGACTTCGGTTCAGGGGCTGGCGTTGCCACCGTTGCGGCCACAACCGGGGGGGCCACCGGAGCAGGGGCGACCGCCTCAGGGGTTACTGGGACTGGATTTAAGTTAGTTTCGTCTGGCATAAAATTATGGTGTGGGTGTAACTGTGGCAGTCGGAATAATGGTAGCAGTCGGAGTAACCGTCACGGTAGGGGCAATCGTCACAGTTGGCACAATGGTGGTGGTTGGAGTGATGGTGACGCTGGGGGTCGCTTTAGGTGTAGTTGCCGGCCTCAGGCTTAGAAATACACTTCTGATATCTTCTCTGATGTCTTTAATTTGAGTCCTCAAAGCTTCCAAGTCAGTTCGCAGTTCTTCTCTGGTTGCCTGGGCTTCTTCTTTGAATTTTGTTTCGTCGGTCAGATCAACTTCATAGATTTTGGCTGCCTGAGCTTCCACCGCAGCTTCGGTTTTACTTATCAGCGTGTAAATATCTTCAATAGCCTTTAATGCGGCTGTGTTGTTCTGATCTTGGGCTAGGAGCTTCAGCTTGTCGGTAATCTTTGTCAGGTGCTCCAGCACATTTTTGAAATGCTCGGTCCATCTGGCATTTATATTTTGAATAGCCTTATCAAGTGCGCCTAAGACCCGTTGTTTGACGGCATCTTTCACTTGGGCCAGTCTGGCCTGAAAATCTTCCCGTTTTTGTTCCATATTTTCCACTCTCGTCTGTTTTTTCTCTTCAATTCTGGCTTTCAAAGCGGCAGCTTTTTCTTCTCTTATTCTCTTTAGTTCTTCCAATCTGGTTTTTGCAGGGTTTGCTGACCCGGTTGACGATTCCAGAGCTTGCGCGGGCATTACCAGCGTGGTCAGAGCTATTGCAAATACCAATGCAATCGTTATCGATTTTTTCATTAGCTACCACTTTCACAAAAAATTGAGCGTTTGTCAAACTCCCACACCACCCTACCAATTTATATGCCTCTATATAGTCTTTATTTTTTTTGAGGAAAATCTAACTTCATCAAATATATTCCCAATATTGCCCTATCTTGAAAACCCGGTTTAATTCTTCTGGCGTAAGCCGGGTTGATACTCACAGATTCCACCGCAACTTCAGTTAAAGCATTATTATCATAAGCTACGATTGCCGGTTGAACTTTATTTTGGCCGCCGTATTGAAACACGGCCTTTAAATACGACTCAATTAAAAAATGGGTTACTACTTGGGGAAAATTAACTGTACCAGTTGAAACATTGATAATGTCCTTGCTTACCTGCTCCTGACCGGTTCTCAGAACTTTTCCCGGCGGTGGAACTATCATTTGTAAATCTGAAAATCGGTGATGTACTAATCTGACCTCACCCCCGGTTTCTGATACCAGAATTCCTCTAAATGCCAGACTCTTGTCAGAAAACCTAGATTTTGTCTCCATGGCCATGGGTTTATCTAGAAAAGTTCTGAGTTCCAGTGCCAGTCCTGATATACGTTCATGTGGTAATTCTTGATGTTGGGAAAGTAGAGCCATCTCTTCATCGGTTAATTGCAATTGAGTATTTAGAAGCCCTAATCGAAGTATTCTCGGGTCCTGGTCTAATCCTTTATCCTTATGTCGAAACCCAAATCGCTCCAATATTCCATCCATACTTACTGCTATTATATTAAATTATTCAAAGTTTATTATCACAATGCTTCTGATAAAATTAGTCCATGTACCAGATAAAAACCCTCCTCGGACTAGTTGCCACAGCCTTAGTCTTTATAGGTTACATTCCGTA
>MEXR01000019.1 GCA_001773775.1 Candidatus Amesbacteria bacterium RIFOXYB1_FULL_44_23
AACCCAAAAACAGTCAGGATAACTGGTAAAAGCATTATTCCTAAAATCAAACTTATCCAGGGACCGAAATTCACCAAAAACTCTTTTGCAGACACTGGCAATGGGGGCGCCTTTTTTAACAAGTACTCAGTCAGTAGTTTATCCAGTTGTGCCAGACCATCCTTCATACATCTATTATCACCCTCTTTATAAATAGTGCAATAGCAAGTGTCGGCACCTATCCCACATCTCATGTAAACTACCGGTGATATAATTTGAATCATGGCCTCTGGAATTAAGAGTACGATACTCAAATTCAAAAATCTTGTCCCACAAATAACTGGAATTAGTACATCTGTTTTTGGAATCTCTTGGGATCCATCAAAAGCTGAGAGGTCAATTGCAAAAAGCATAGTTAACTTCTTAGAAGATAAGAGGGTTCTCTACAATCCTACAGAGCTTGAAGTCCCTTCCCATTGCGTTCATTCGGTAATTGAAATAAAGCACTTCCTAACAGAAAAGGCTGATAGTTTAGATAGCAAAAGCGAGCTATTGGCTAATATTAGAATTATGCGATCAGCTTGTCGAAAGTTTCTGGACACTAGTCAAACTTTGCACCAGAGCTTGAGTTTTTCACACAATAGCTATGATTCGTGGGTCTTCTATAGTGCACTTGGCGAAATGAGAGGGACGTTTGGATTCTGTTTGTCACAAATAGTTCTGTCCTTTGGGTTAGATGTAGAAAGTAACTTGGCAACCATTTTCCCTGCAAGTTATAACGATTGAATATGCCACGCAAGAAATCAGAATTCAAACCACTAACTTATACCCGGCTGCAAAAAGTGACGGACCATACTTAAGAAACTCTCTTCTGGAAATTCGATGTTGCAGATTCGACTCGCTCGGCTTGTCAGTATCCATAATTGGGATCCTATTTCGATCAATTATACAAAAGTCTCCCACAAAAAAAGGCGGAGGCAAAACCCTCAGCCTCCGCCCTACCTCTATCAATATGCTTCAACTTTTTCTAATCTATATCTGCCCCCCTTTCCGATTATCTAACTAAGTGTCACCTTAATACTTATTAATGTTCATTTCTGTAAGAATTCTGACAGTATTTTAGTTAACTCCATTACAGTACCTGTATAATTAAAGAATGGTTACTAATAAAACCTCGTCCGATAGACTTATTAAATTATTCGCCACCGCCTATCCCCTCACTTTTTCCAAAAACGAAACCATTATTAGAGCCGACGACACACCTCAGGGAGTTTACTATTTAGCCAAAGGTTTTGTAAAAATGAACTCCCAATTATTTGACGGTCGGGAAATTACTCTTAATATCTTTAGGCCGGGCTCATACTTTCCCATGATGTGGGCCATCAGCGACTTGCCCAACGTCTACAACTTTCAGGCTATGACCAGTGTTGAGCTTAGGCGGATTTCTCAAGCCGATTTTTTAGAATTTGTTAAGTCCCATCCCAACGATTTACTTGAAATATCCCGTCGCATTTTGGTTGGAGTAAACGGATTATTATTTAACATAAATCACATTCTGTCGGGAGACTCATATCATCGCATGATTGCCGCCATAATGATGTTAGCCAAACGCTTTGGAGAAAAAGACGCCAAGGGAAAAACATACATCGCCATTCCCCTCACCCACCAGGACTTGGCCAATGTAGCTGCCATTACCAGGGAAACTGCCAGTGTGAATCTTAAAAAGCTGGAAAGCCGCGGCCTGATTTCTCAAAAATCTCACTTTTTTACCATTTCTGACATCAAATTGTTAGAAACTGAAAGTAACATCGAAAACCCCGAGCTCCCTGCCTTGTCTGCTTTGTAATTATTATATCTTCGATTCCAAGACTTTTTTGACTTTTTCCACTACCTGGGAAGGCGTGTAATCAGATTTCACCATATAATCCAGCGCTCCGCACTTCATAGCTTCCACAGCATCGTCAGCCGTCGACAAATTGGTCAACATTATTATATGGGTATCCTTAATTTCCGGATCAGCTTTGGCTTGCTGCAATGCCGTCATTCCGTCCATTTCCGGCATCATAATATCCATCAATACCACCGTCGGCCTGAAACTTTTTATTTTCACCAAACCCTCTTTTCCGTTTCTGGCCACATCAACTTCCCACCCCAAGGCCTCAAACTTTTTTCTGTACATTTTCACCAAAACTTCGTCATCCTCTACAATCAGCACTTTCCATGAATCACTCATATTTTCGACTTTAACTCATTCAATTTAAACCTGCAAGAGTCTTCTTAATTTATTGGCTACTTGATCAGCTAATCCGGTTCCTGAGATCGGAATTGAAAACCCGAAAGTCGATCCCTCACCATCTTTTGAGTCTACCAGCCAAACATCGCCTCCCATTTGCCGGGACAATTGCTGAGAAATATACAATCCCAACCCTGTTCCCGCCGGCCTTCCTTTAACACTGGTGCTCTCCTGAACAAACCGTCCAAACAGTTTATTCTGAAAATCGGGAGCCATTCCCATCCCGCTGTCTTTAACAAACAACTTAAACAAATCCCCTTCAGTTGTACCGCTTATCACTATTCCACCCTTCTCGGTAAACTTCATGGCATTGCCCACCAGGTTGTTAATTATCTGCCTGATTTTATCCTGATCAGCATATACACTGACTCTCGGAAGATCATGTGCCTCAAGAGTTAATCCTTTATCCGTAGCAATTGTTTTCAACTCCGCAATCTCCTGTTCCACCACTTCGGCAATCCCGAAATCACTCATGGCAAACTTGATCCGCCCTGCCTGCATGCGTGAAACCGAAAGCAAATCATTTACCAAATTAATAAGTCTTTCGGTCGAATGCATCACAGTCTGAATCGGCTCCACCCATTCTTTGTGAACTTCGCCGTAATCACCCTCCAAAAGCATCGACAAATAGCCCTTAACTGCCGTCATTGGAGTGCGCAGTTCATGCGAAGCCACGGACAAGAATTCGTCTTTCATTCTGTCAATTTCTTTAGCTTTTGTCACATCCCTAAATACCACCACGCAGCCCACCACCCTTCCCTCCTTATCTCTTAAAGGTGCAGCGCTATCCGCAACTGGAATGGTACTTCCATCTGGCCGCAGCAGCAGCGTATCCGCTGACATTTCGGCCTGTTCTCCGGATTTCAGCACTTTCTCAATAAATTCATCATTAAACTGATCGTTTTCCGCCTGCGGATTATCTTTAGACACAAATTTTAGTACCTGGCGATAATTAATCCCGATTGCAGCCTCTCCCTTCCACATCGACAACGAGAGTGCAACCTGGTTAATCAGCCCCAGCGTCAGATCATTATTCACCACAAATACTGCATCCCCGATGCTTCCCAATATGGCGTCCATTTTTTCCTTCTCCCCCGCTACCCGCCACTTCTCATTTTCTACATCTTCCAACACATTTAAAAGTGCTTTTTGTTGTTCAGACATTTTCAGATTCTTAGACGTAATTTCTTTTGTTTGTTCATCCAGTTTGCTGCTTGCCTCTTGTCTATATTTTTTAACTGACTGCACCATTTCATCAAACGATCTGGATAACTTCCCTACTTCATCCGGGGATGCGGTACCAACTTTTTGATCAAAGTTGCCCGCCTTCACTACATCTACCGCAGCTTGTAATTCCTCAATTGGCTTGGTAATTTTTTTTGACAAAATTACTCCCGCCACTCCAAACGTCAAAAACCCCATCCCCACGATTGCCAATATGACCAGCCTGGTTTTAACAATCGGATCCCAAACTTCTGACTGATTCAACTTAGTTACTAAACACCACTTAGTCTGCGGAATATAAGCGTGAGTTCCTAAAACAGAAACACCCCGATAGTCAACATAAGTCCTGGTTGAATCTTTGCCGTCCGCGGCCAGCACATCGTCATAATCCGCTCCCGATTCCACTTTTTCGATTTCGCTTTCATCAAAACATCTTCTGACGTTCTCCGTATCAATCACAGTCTTTAATACTGAATCTGAATCCAAAAATAGCGATTTGGACAAAAGCTTCTTATCAGAAGTAACTAAAAAACTTTCCCCCGTTTCTCCCAAACCACCCTGACTTCGCAAAAAACTTTCAAGCGGCTCTATTTTTAATTTAGTCACCAATACCCCCAACGTATTCACCTGGTTTTGATCCACCACAGGAAAAGCTATCGTCCAAAATATTTTCCCTGTCAACTCATCTCGGATCACATCGCCCACCCACAAACCTTTTTTTCCGTTAACAAAATTAGGATCCGAGGTCAGATATAGACTTTCCAGGCTGGGATTCGTTGCCACCATCATTTTTCCCGCATTATTCAAAAGCCAAAGTTCTGAAACATCGTCATCGGTCAACATCACTGTTTCCATCCATTTTTTCGCCATCTGATATTCCGATGCCGTAGCCTCTCCGGTTAATAAATCGACAAATAACGATCCGTTCGATTCAACCTTGGCCAAACTAATCTTGCTGTCTAAGTAACTTCTCAAATATGTAGCTGTTTGAGTAGAAATATTAGCCACATTTTCATGTGCACGTTGGCTCATGAATTTTTCCATAGACCAACCAGCAATTAGCGCTCCTAAGATGCCGGCCATTCCAAACGCCATCAGGTACCCGAGCAGGATGCGATTCCTAATTTTCATAACCTGTATCTAGTGTACTATTCCTGTCCGATTAGCACCACCACTTCGTACTCAGAATTCTCCGCTTCTTCAAGCTGAATATCGACCAGGCTATACCCTTCCTTTAAATCATCCTTAACTCGTTTTCCCAGATGAGTTTGCTTGGCACCTGTTCTAATCGTCAACCCTTCTAGCTCAGTCTCGGCCGCATTCCCCGTATCAATATTTTGATATCCTTTTTTGGTTAAATAATCTTTCATTCTCGCCGCCTCTCCGGTCTTTCCGCTGGCATTTAAAACCAATACTTTTATTGTTGCCACATCCACCTCAGTGACCGGCTCGATTGTCGGTGTTGGCACTAAGGTGGGCTGCACACTCGATACGGCCGGCGTAGGGGTCACTGTCGGCGTCTTTTTCTTCGCATTGCCCTTCATTGCCACCCCCAGCCACAGTATCAGCACGGGAATAATTAACAGTTCGGAAATTACCAGCCAGCTAATATGTTTTTTGTTGCTTGTCTGAACCGGTCTTTCTTTCTTAATCTCGGTTTTTTTCTCCATCCAGTTATTCACTAGCTTAAGCCGAGTCAAGCTCTCGATTGTTTTTAATTCCTTCCATCCCCATCCGCCTTCGGGTTTGGTCACCGCCAGAGCAAAGCCCGCAGCAGTTGCCCAGACTTTAAATCTGTTTTTGTTAAAAACTTCCGTCGCCACTTCATATATTCGTTTATCAATAGCTATGGCTACTAATTTCCCCGGCAATCTGATGACTTTGGTTGACATTTCTCGCTCCCCTAGGGGTACTTCGGGCCAAAAATCATCAGCCACCTTTGGATTATCAATTTCTTTATCAAAACACAATCCTTCATTAAAAAGAAGAATCGCCTCTTTTTCCCTGGTTGGAATTTGTTTTAAAATTTCTGCCCACCACTGACCATACTTGGCCGGATCGGCTACTTCCACGTGTTCTATCAACCCCTTAGGCAAAACCACATTCCATAGTTTTTTATTTCTGGTATCAAAAATCCTCAGCTTGGTAAGATCTAAATCAAAAATCAGCACCTCTTTATTATTCCATATCCAACGGCTATCTAAAAGCCTTACCTCGAAGCAAAGATGTTCGCACTAGCCTCAGATCCGCAAGCTCTTACCGTAACAATTCCGTTAGCATCCACTTCCACACTGTAACCGGTAGCAGCCGCCGTGTAGGTCGAAGCACCGTCCGGATCAATGGGAGCAGATCCCATGTATGAAGCTAAATTAGTGGCCAGGTCAACACATCCGGTTGGAGTAGCAGCACATCCACCAGTTGCGATTGCACATCCGGTAGCACCGGTTCCAATTTGCGTCTCAGTCATACCTTCAGTTAAACCGGTAGGATAAGCTCCGGCGTTGTCAATAATATAAGCGTGGGTCGCCTGCAAAATAGTATCAACATCAATAGTTCTTCGGGAATTTTTAGTGGTAATTAACCTCTGTGAGGGGTTTAGAGCCACAAACACGGTTACAGCCAGAAGAGAAATTATTGTAACTACTAAAAGAAGCTCTATCAGTGTGAAACCCTTCCTAAAACTCTTCATTACATTAAGACTAATTAAATGGGAATAACTTGTCAAGGACCATATTAACGGGAAATTGAAATAGTCTCTCCCCCTTCAGATCCGCAAGCTCTCACTGTAACAATTCCATTTGCGTCGACTTCCACACTGTAGCCTGTCTTGTCCGCGGTATAAGTCGAAGCTCCTGACGGATCAATTGGCATTGATCCCATGTAGGAGGCAAGCGAGGTTGCCAGGTCAACACAACCGGTTGGAGTCACCGTGCACCCGCCGGTAGCAATCGCGCACCCTGTAGTCCCTGCTCCTATTTGAGTCTCACTCATCCCTTCAGTCAGACCCGAAGGGTAAGCTCCGCTGCTATCGACAATTGAAGTATGTATAGCTGCCAAAATTGTATCCACATCCGTGGTTCTCCTGGCGTTTTTAGCATCCACAATTCTTTCTGCCGGGTTAAGTGATACCAACACTGTTACTGCCAACAGTGCCACCACGGTCACAGTTAATAACAACTCGATCAGCGTAAAACCCCTACCCAATTTACTTTTGTAGCTATACCCTCTTTTCCCTCCAGACATGACCATCGTCATAAAAGTTATCTCGAGACTGAAATGTCAGCACTAGCCTCAGATCCGCAAGCTCTTACCGTAACAATTCCGTTAGCATCCACTTCCACACTGTAACCGGTAGCAGCCGCCGTGTAGGTTGAAGCTCCGTCCGGATCAATGGGAGCAGATCCCATGTATGAAGCTAAATTAGTGGCCAGGTCAACACATCCGGTTGGAGTAGCAGCACATCCACCAGTTGCGATTGCACATCCGGTAGCACCGGTTCCAATTTGCGTCTCAGTCATACCTTCAGTTAAACCGGTAGGATAAGCTCCGGCGTTGTCAATAATATAAGCGTGGGTCGCCTGCAAAATAGTATCAACATCAATAGTTCTTCGGGAATTTTTAGTGGTAATTAACCTCTGTGAGGGGTTTAGAGCCACAAACACGGTTACAGCCAGAAGAGAAATTATTGTAACTACTAAAAGAAGCTCTATCAGTGTGAAACCCTTCCTAAAACTCTTCATTACATTAAGACTAATTAAATGGGAATAACTTGTCAAGGACCATATTAACGGGAAATTGAAATAGTCTCTCCCCCTTCAGATCCGCAAGCTCTCACTGTAACAATTCCATTTGCGTCGACTTCCACACTGTAGCCTGTCTTGTCCGCGGTATAAGTCGAAGCTCCTGACGGATCAATTGGCATTGATCCCATGTAGGAGGCAAGCGAGGTTGCCAGGTCAACACAACCGGTTGGAGTCACCGTGCACCCGCCGGTAGCAATCGCGCACCCTGTAGTCCCTGCTCCTATTTGAGTCTCACTCATCCCTTCAGTCAGACCCGAAGGGTAAGCTCCGCTGCTATCGACAATTGAAGTATGTATAGCTGCCAAAATTGTATCCACATCCGTGGTTCTCCTGGCGTTTTTAGCATCCACAATTCTTTCTGCCGGGTTAAGTGATACCAACACTGTTACTGCCAACAGTGCCACCACGGTCACAGTTAATAACAACTCGATCAGCGTAAAACCCCTACCCAATTTACTTTTGTAGCTATACCCTCTTTTCCCTCCAGACATGACCATCGTCATAAAAGTTATCTCGAGACTGAAATGTCAGCACTAGCCTCAGATCCGCAAGCTCTTACCGTAACAATTCCGTTAGCATCCACTTCCACACTGTAACCGGTAGCAGCCGCCGTGTAGGTTGAAGCTCCGTCCGGATCAATGGGAGCAGATCCCATGTATGAAGCTAAATTAGTGGCCAGGTCAACACATCCGGTTGGAGTAGCAGCACATCCACCAGTTGCGATTGCACATCCGGTAGCACCGGTTCCAATTTGGGTCTCTGTCATACCTTCAGTTAAACCGGTAGGATAAGCTCCGGCGTTGTCAATGATATAAGTGTGAACTGCCTGTAAAATTGTATCAACGTCGGCAGTCCTCCGGGCGTTTTTAGTGTCAATCAATCTCTGTGAAGGATTCAATGCCACAAACACTGTTACTGCTAAAAGGGAAATTACCGTAACTACTAAAAGAAGCTCTATCAGCGTGAATCCTTTCCTAAAACTCTTCATTACATTAACACTAATTAATTTGAAACCACTTGTCAAGGGGTCAAATTTCTACCCAACTTGTCAGGGTAATGTTCTGACCGCAGGTAAATATAACTCTCACTCTCCGACCAAAGTCGGTCCCCGACTCTCCCACTACTACATTCCAGCTGATTGGTCCACTTAAAGTATAAGAAATGCTGCACGTTCCTTCCGGCCTGGTAATAGTTGTCCCCGCGTAACTGGGGTTGTCGTGCACCTTTCGCAACAGATCCTCCACACACCCGTCCACCAGATAAGCATCATTTCCTCCCAGCTCAGATGCCAGAGCAGACTGGCCCTCTCCCACCGATAGCAAACTAACCGTGACTACAATCACCATCAAAACGGCTGAAATAATCAGCACCATAGATAATGTCGCAAACCCAGGGTACTTCATATTCCGCGCACCTCCGCCGCTGTTTGTAACGTTATGCTGCTGGAATATTCCTGCCTTCCTGAGGCTGTGAAGTTAGCTTCAATAGTCATTAACACCCCCACATTATCAGTCTTGCCGTCACTCGAAGTGTAGTCCGTAAAAGTTAAGGCCGTTACCGCAGTATCCGAAGAATTCAAATTGACCGCCCCCGCCCCTTCATCAATCGTCACGTTCCCGCTCGTTAAGGTAAACGTCGTATTTGATCCCACATAGTTAGACAGCACCAAGGTGGAAGCAGATACACTTACGACGCCGCTGGCATTTCTGATTTTATATTTGAGTAAAGACATAATGTTGCGTCCGTTTGACGCCACCTCCTGCATAGTCATACTCTTCTCCCCCCCCTGTATCATGTCCAGAGCCGTCGGCAGTAGTGTGCCCATCATCACGGCAGTTACAGCACAGTATAAAACCACCTCGATTAAAGTTACCGCTTTTTGTTTTTTCATTTTTGCCAGAATGCAAAACTAAATGGATAGGCCAAAGTCGCCGGAACAGACTCCAAAGCGTTAGTTCCGTCAGCATTATTCCAAGTAAATGTCGGGGTCGCTGTCATGGATAAACTCTTGGCAAACAAATTATTGTTATTGTCTGCTATCGTGAACATCAGCTGGTTAGACACTAAGGGATTGGGTTTGCTGTCATACCACACCTGGATCGAATTAAACCTGGGTGAAGGTGTCCAATCAGATTCACTGTTACATGCGGCCGATCCGTTGCAAGTTAACCAACCTACAGTGTTTGACGAATTATCATGATAGTTAATAATTCCTCTTGTTGTGGCACCGCTAACCAAATACGCAACCGAAACTAATTTACTGCCCGCAACCGGAGCTGCCGCCTTTGTGTCCTGATTAGCCCGACCTGTCCAGGCTGTCCCGGACCAGTAAGCCGTCGAAAAATCTTCGCTGGTGTTATCAATCGCCGCCAAAAGTATGGCGTCACTGTTGGGAGCTGATCCCAAATCAATGCTGGTTGCCGAATCCGCAACTGTAGGAATCGCCGTAATTGCCCCCCAGGCTCCTGCACTAAACGCTCTGTATCTCATACAAGTTGACCCGGCCGAGCATGAGCCGGTTGTTAACACCCCCCAGGCCACCATGATATCTCCGGAAGTATTCTCAATAGCCAAATCAAACGACTGCACATCCCCCCCCGCAGCTACATATTCCAAATTGGTTTCCAGAGTAGTCCCCGGTAAATTTCCCCAGGAACTGCCTTCCCAAACAGCGGCTCCCAAATCAGAATCCGAATCTGACCAGGCAATCGCAATCCTATTACTTGCAGCCACCGGACTTCTCTCAAGCCTGATCCAGTAAGCGGTTCCTGAAGTCAGGGTGGTACTGGTAGGCAGTGACGCCGCAGAGGCCCAGTTGCCGCTTCCGCAAGCACTGGTTCCTGATTTAGTTCGATAATCAACTGCATTAACTGCCGCAGCGTTTCGCGAATAAGCCACCATCACGTCTCCGGTCGTTTTCTCATAAGCCACATCAAATCGTCTGGTGGTTCCTGTTCCTCCGGCTGTTACAGACCACTCCGAACTCCAGGTTACTCCGTCAAAACACAGAACTCTCAGTGTTCCGCCGCTGTCGGAATACGCCACTACTGCCTCTCGCTTCACGGGTGAAGTTCGCACTACAAAATTTAACCCCGAAGCACCGCTTGGCGCGCTACTTTCAGTTGAGAAGGCATCTACAGGCTGGCCATACTCCCTGTAAATGGGCGTGTTGGTGCCGTCAGAATAAACGATCAGTCCGCCCATCGTTGATTTCCAGTCTGTCAAATAATCAGATACCGTCACATCAAATGCCTGGGTCGGCGAAAAATCCCAAGTCACCGTGCTGGTCACTTTTTTTGTCGTATAGTCAGTGGTTCCCCCGGAAGCAACAATGTTTCTGGAAGCATCCCGCTGGGCATTGGCTACAGTCATCACCCGGGTGTATTTACCCCATGTATTATTAGCTGATCCGTTAAATTCCCAAACACCGGTGGTTCCGTTTCGTTGTACTCCCACCCCGGACGAATCCACCAATAAATTATAGTTCTGATTTCTAATCGACCTCACAGCTTCCAGTCCCTCCTGAGCATAGTTAACCGCGGCCACTCGCTCCTGGGCGGTTCTGTTCATATTCAAAGCCGACACCATACCCACTACCGCCCCTGACCCGATCAGCACAAATATGGCCGCCGTCAGCATGACTTCCATAACCAATACTCCCCTGACAGTTCTCATATTCTTGTCACCATACCCCTTGAATTAACCGACACCGATTCTGAATTCCCCATTCCTGAAATCGTAATCGATTCAGTTCCGTCCGGAGCTCCGGTCAGTCTGGAAAAATTAACTTCAAAAGCCGTCACACTTACATTTCCCCCCGTAGTTGTAACTTCATCCCAGGTGGTAGTTCTGCCGGCATAGGTTGCTCCCAGGTATAAAGTCAGCTGACCGGAAGCGTGTCTGACTCCCCACCCCACGGTCTCACTTTTTCTGCTTTCCAATGCATAAATTTGCGCTTTTCTGATCGTTTGTACTATCGTATCGGTCGTCGTATCCACCTGATTTTGAGTTACAAACCGCCCGTAAAAAATTACCCCTGAAAAAGCCAGGATCGCCACCAGTCCTACCACCAAGACCAATTCCAAAAGTGTCACTCCATCCCTCATCGATGCACTCCTCCAGTCAGCTGGTAAATCGGAGAAATAATTGCCATGGCCACAAACCCTACCACCACGGCAATTACCACCAGCATCATCGGCTCAATAATACTTCCTAAATTACGAACTTTATCATCCACCTCCTCCTCAAA
Organism: Candidatus Amesbacteria bacterium RIFOXYB1_FULL_44_23; assembly: GCA_001773775.1. Lineage (GTDB taxonomy): Bacteria > Patescibacteriota > Microgenomatia > CAZETR01 > Amesbacteraceae > MEXR01. The sequence continues at coordinate 11,549 of MEXR01000019.1, forward strand.
AAAGTCCGCCAGATATAACAATGTTTGGTCTAAATTACCTGACTTTTCTCCCACTTTTACCATTCTCGGCACAATAATCGGCACAAACCTGTACCCCCGTTGTCCCATCTCGTCACCTAACGATTTTCCCGCAATCACTGCTTTGTACCACCTCTCAAGGTACCTTCTAAATACCAGATTATCGGTTGAGGTCGCGGTAATCTGTATCGCCTCGTCCAACGGAATAGCGCTTTTCACCATTACTCCCAGATTCCGGCAAACTAGGGCCACCTGAATTTCGGTAACCAAGTCCCCCACCCAGGGAAACTTTAACCAAAATTTTTGCCAATTCCGTCTCACGTTAGGAATTTTAAGCAGCGCAATCGAACCCAAAATCATTCCTATCAGACCCAATAGAATTAACCAGCCAAAGTCTTTAGACACACTGGCAATAAACATTAGTATCTTGGTTGATATCGGCAGTTCCACATCCAAAGAGCTGAACATTTCTACCAATTTCGGCAGTACAAATAACGTCACCGTTATTCCGGAAATCGCAGCTGCGGTCAAAACTATTGTGGGATACATCATGGCCGAATTGACTTTCTTTTTGAATTCATAGCTTTTACCGATATTACTGGCCAGATAATCCAGGCTTTTATCAAGACTCCCCGACCTCTCTCCTACCGCCACAATACTTCTGTACAAGGCGTCAAAAATAGACGGAAAACCGGACAATGCCTTTTCCATTGTTTCACCGTTGGAAATTTTGGATCTGATTTTTTCTATTATTTTCCGGGTACTCTCTTTTTTCATCTGCAAAGCCATGGTATCTACCGCTTCTCCCAATGAAATGCCGCTTCTAAGCATTAATCCCAGATGCTTGGTAAACATCAATTTTTCAATCTGACTCATTTTTTGGGCCATATTAATCTCGGGTTACTCTTAATACTTCATCTAACGTAGTTATTCCCTCCCGGACCTTTTCCAGTCCGTCCTCCCAAAGCAAGTTCATTCCTTCGGCGACGGCTTTTTTCTGAATCGTGCCTGCATCAGCTTTGGCCATAATCAATTCCTTGATATCTTCAGACACCACTAATACTTCATATATTCCGATTCGACCGGCATACCCCGTCTTGTGGCAAACCGGACAACCCTTACCTATATATACTCTGACTTTTTTCAGATTTTTTCCGAAATGCTTAGCCAAAACAGCCGCTGGGAATTTTTTCTGTAAATCCCCCATGGAAATTTCTGTGGATACCCGGCATTTCTCACAAATTTTACGCACCAATCGTTGAGCCGTAATTACGTTCACTGTGGAAGCTACTATGTAGGGTTCAATTTTCATTTCGATTAACCTGGGAAGTGTGGTGGCCGCATCATTCGTATGCAGTGTCGACAGCACTAAGTGTCCGGTCATGGCCGAATTAACGGAAATGTCAGCCGTCTCCTCATCTCTTATTTCTCCGACAAATATCACATTCGGGTCCTGGCGCAAAATTGACCTTAGTCCTGATGCAAATGTTAAACCGGCCTTGGGATTGACTTGAATTTGGTTAATTCCCTCAATATCATACTCAACCGGATCTTCAATGGTGGCGATATTCACATCCCGGGAATTCAATATTTTTAAAATTGCGTAAATTGAAGTCGTTTTACCCGATCCCGTAGGTCCGGTAACCAGCACCATGCCGTACGGGCGCATAAATCCATCTTTGATTTTGTTTAAATCTTCTTCTGAAAGACCTAAGTCAGCCAGTCCGAATTGTCGGGATTTGGACGACAAAAGTCTCATAACCACCTTTTCTCCATGAACCAGGGGTACCACGGAAACTCTGATATCCAGCTCTTCAGAAGCAGTTTCCACCTGCATTTTTCCATCCTGTGCCGCCATGTGTTCATCGGTGCGTAGTTTAGAAGCGACTTTAATTCTGGTTACCACTTGATCAAAAACGTCTAAAGGCAGATTCAGCACATCATGCAGCACGCCATCGATTCTAAACCTAACTTCTGCCAGTTTTCGTCTTGGCTCAATATGAACATCAGACGCCCTGTTGTCATGGGCATACTCGACCAACAGATTCACGATTTCAATCGCCGGAATTTCTCCTCCGGTCCCCTTTTGCACCGCTTCAACTTTTTCCACCATTAATTCGTCAAAACTTTTCTGCAGGTCTTTCTTATACCAGGACAGCGCTGCTTCAATGTCTCTGGGTGTAGCCAGATACACTTTTACTTTTTCCCCGATTTTTTTGGCCATCAAGTCAATGAACTCTTTATTGCCTGGATTAACCATGGCCATTTTTGCCCCCTTATCGTCCAGAGCAAATACCACCGCTTTTTGATTTTTTGCTACCACCTCAGGCAATATCTGCAATACCTCTTTTGGGATCGAAACCTGTTCCAGTCTGATAAACGGTAATTCCAGCATGTCCGCCAGAAGCTTTCCCAAATTTTCATCGGTTATCAAGTCATTTTCCAGCAGTTGATCGGCCAGGCTTACTTCTTTACTTTTGGCCAGTTCAAAGGCCGTAGAAAGCTTATCAGAATCAACTATTCCCAGTTCACTTAAAAAGTCATACAACTGTTGATCGGTATAAGGGTTCACACTATTAATATACTACACAAGCCCCATTGCATTCCCGATCAATTAATATCACAATATTCTTGTGTCCAAAAGGCTTGTTATCGTACTGAGTCTTATTCTTCTGGGTATCTCAACTATCCTCTTGCTCCTTAAATTGCTTGCGCCCTCGGATTCCAACGCACCTGATTCCCAAAATCCTCAAGCTAGTTCCAAAAAAGTCCTTTATATAGACGCTTATCACGCCGGGTATCAATGGGGAGACAAAGAGTTTTCCGGTGCCCAGTCGGTTTTGTCAAAAGCAGGCATCACCCCCAAACGGGTGTTTTTAGATTCAAACCGTCATACCGATGACCCGTTTTTAACTTCCAGAGCCGAAGAGATTAAAAATGAAATCATCACCTACCAACCTGACGTCATTATCTCCGCAGACGACGCCCCGCTTAAATACGTCATCATGCCCTTTTTTAAAAATACCTCCCTACCTGTAGTATTTTGCGGAGTTAACTGGGACTCCTCTTCTTATCAAACTCCCTACTCCAACATGACCGGCATGATCGAGGTTTCACTGGTCCCCGAACTTTTAACCAATATCAAAACTTACGCCAAGGGAAACCGCATCGGCTGGATCGGCGGAGACGTGCTCACCAATCGCAAAGAGCCGGTTTATATTAAAAAGTTTTATAACATTTCCATGCTGGAAAAATACCCTAAAACCATGGCCGAATTTGAACGCGACTTTGAATCCATCCAGGCTGTCTCAGATATTGTGTTTTTCTATAACTATGCCGGAATTCAGGATTGGGATGACGCCAAAGCCAAAGAGTTTATCTGGTCCCATACTAAAAAACCCACCATCACCACTCTTGATTTCATGACCCCCTATGTCTTATTAGGCTACACCAAAATTGCCGAAGAACAGGGAGAGTGGGCCGCCACTACCGCCCTCAGCATCTTAGACGGAAAACTCCCCTCTCAAATCCCTGAATCTAAAAATAAAAAAGGGCAGCTTTTTATTAATTTACCCATCGCCAAAAACTTAGGCATCGTCTTTTCCTCAAATCTGTTGAAAACAGCCCAAGTGATTAAAAAATAATGGACCTCCCCAGCCGAATATCAATCGGTACCAAGATATTATTAAGCTTCTCTCTTATTCTTGCTTTCTTTCTCTGCCTTTTGTCCATCGGCTTTTGGTATACCAGAAAAGTCAGTACTTTAACCACCCAAAACGTCCCCTTAAGTACGGCCATGAGTCAGGTTCAGGACTTATCCTCTTTACTGCGCCAACTGGAACATCGTGTCGATCTGATGGACTACACGGGTTACGAACAGGATAAAGCTGACATCATCAAAGACGCCAAATCACTTGAAACCCTCGTTTCCTCCATCAATTTCTCCCCCAAGCAATTCGGGCCTACTATTTCCAAAGAGCCATTGGTTAAAACCATTTCAGTTCTCAATGCTAACGTTAAGTCCTTAATTGATCTAAAAAACTCATCCCAAACTAGTGATGTCGATAAATACAACACCACCATTCTTTCAGTTTATGAATCCATCAAAGCCACCCGTGACCTCACCGCCACCCTGGCTACAAATCTGCTTCAGTCCATCTCCAGAAACGTACATGAAAGTCAAAAACTTTTAGACCAGCTTATTCTTCAGTACGTAGCTTTCTTTGCCATTACTCTTACCACCACCGTTTTATTAACTCTCTATCTGTCCCGGTCTATAGTCGAACCTACTCATCAACTGATTTCAGCCGCCAAAGACTTTGGTGCCGGAAATTTAGACCACGCCATTCACGTCAATTCCAGAGACGAAATCGGCCAATTGGCCAAGGCCTTCAGCCAAATGGCGGGCAAATTAAAGGTCTCACAGGATGAACTGGCCAGCTACAATAAAAAACTGGAATCGGAAGTGGCTAAACGCTCTGACGAATTACGCCTCAAAGTAGACGAGCTGGAACACATAAATCAGCTCATGGTCGGTCGGGAGATGGCCATGGTCAAACTCAAAGAACGTATTCAGGAGTTAGAAAACTCTTTAGGCCGTCAATTGTAGACATGTAGATGCAATTTAAAAACTATTTGTTATATAATCAAAACACACAACATCAAAAATGAACGAACCTACCGCTGGAGCCAAAAAAGTTCTTATTATCGAAGATGAAAAACGCCTGGCAGATGCACTGGAAATTAAGTTCAGGCACGAAGGTTTCAACGTCATCAAAGCCGAAAATGGCCAGACCGGACTGGAACTGATAATTTCTCAAAACCCCAATGTCGTCCTTTTGGACCTGATGATGCCGGTTATGGATGGCAAAACCATGCTCAAAAAATTACGGGAATTCCCCCAGTTTAAAAACCTGCCCGTAATCGTTCTCACCAACGCCGGAGACGTAGACAACATGCGGGAAACTCAACTTTATTACAACGCCAATGCTTTCCTGATTAAAAGTAATACCAGTCCGGACCAAATTGTTGCCAAAGTCAAAGAACTGACTTAACCTTTCACCACATCCTCAAGCGTCTTCACTAAACTGTCCAACCTGGACTCAGCCTTCAAAATATACTTCTTTACTCCCATGGCTCGCATATTGGCCACTTTTTCCGGAGTAGCTGAATTTGATACTACCATTACCGGAATATTCGCCCACTTGTCATTAGTTTTGAGATAAGACATAAACTCAAGCCCGTTCATGTCCTTCAGGTAATAATCAAGCCAAATCACGTCCGGCAATTTTTCCGCTTCTGTCAATACTTCAATCGCCTTCTTGCCGGACGGACAGCAAATCACCGTTTTTCCATCCATCTGCAGCTTCTTCTCGATCGCCCTTAATAGCATCTCCTCGTCTTCAACCACCATTACCGTCATTGTTGAATCACTCATAAATCTCCTTTATTTAGTTATTAAATAGTAACATATTAAGCGTCAATGGTCACATCGCCCTTTTTGGACTGCATTCCCGAAAGGGGCAACGTAAACCAGAATGTTGAGCCTTTATTTTCCTCACTGTCAAACCACACTTTTCCGTGTGACGACTCCACGATAGTCCTTACCAAATACAGTCCCAACCCGGTGCCGTCCGCGTCCAGAGCCGCCGCATTAGGGGCCCGGAAAAATCTTTCAAATATTTTCTTCTGATCATTTTTTGGTATTCCGCAACCGGAGTCACAAACCTGCGAGGTAATCATTTGCCCGTCATTTGAAATAATGATTGTAATTGTTCCCTTCTCCGGTGTGTATTTAATGGCGTTGGTCAATAAATTCAGATACACCTGCCGCACCAATTTCGGATCAACCATGATTTTCGGCAAGTTAGGATGAATGCTCTCAACCAAAGTTAGTTTCTTTTCTGAAATCTTCGGCTGCAATTCTTTAATCAAGCTATTCACCAATTCTCCTAAGTCAGTTTCAATTGGATCAATTTTAATTCGACCTGATTCAATTCTGGAAATACTCAGTAGCGAATTAACCAACTCAATCATCCGCTCGTTTGAGTCATACAGGCAGTGCACAAATTCGGTTTGTTCCAAATTTAACGGCCCGGCGTCACCGTTAACCAGCATTTCTGCGTACCACTTCACGATTGACAATGGCGTCCTCAGCTGGTGTGAAGCCAACGACACAAACTCTGTCTTAGCCCGATCCACATCTCTCTCTTTGGAAATATCCCTGAATACCGCGATCACTCCTACTGTTTTCCCTCCTACCACAATTGGCGCGGCCGTCGTTCCCACCGCAAAACGGGTCTTATCCCTTCTTACATAGTAATTCACACTGCTGTAAGTGGGTTTTCCGGTTAAAAGCACTTTTTGGGTGGCTCTTTTCTCCGAGGCAATAACATTTCCGGCTTCATCCTGAAGCGGAGCTACGTCATACCATTTCTTTCCCATCACCTCTTCGTTTTTCCAGCCGATCAGCTCTTCCGCCTGGCGGTTTATGCGCTCCACATCACCGTTTTGATCCGTCACCACAATCCCCTCACCCAAACTCCCCAACAAAGCCTCCTCTTTTGCCCGTCTCTCTTCCATCTGCCGAGCTTTACTGGCCAGCAAATCGCGGTTTAACCGTAACTCGCGCAGGCTTTTAAGTGTCAGCCACGCAAAAAACATGTTGGTAAAGTAAATTATTATCAGTAGCCATCCCCACCGGTCAGATTGCATCACCTCCCAGGCAAAATAAATCATAAACGGAAATACCACTACCCAGGTCACCACCCACACCCACGCCAACTCAATTTTTCTGGCCATACATTAACCATACCACATTCTCAACCTGCGATTTATAATCATTTTGTGCCGGAAATATTCTTATTCCTGTTGTGGATTGGCTACCTGGTTATCAAGTTTAAACCGCTTAAATATTCACTCCTGATTCTGATTGGGGTTTTGGTGTTTGGCTTCAGTCTTTATCGTAACGGCATCATCAACTCCGACTTTCAGGTTAACTCAGATCGGCTTTTTTATGTTAACAGCCATTATTTTGATCACATCACCCGTTTTCAAACCTGGTCGGTTTATTTACCCTATCGATTCCGGCCGTTTATATACGCGAATTGGATAATCCCCATCAACGTCTTCGGCCGGGCAATTTCCTTATTTTGGTTCGACAAAGTTTTAGCTTTCACTGGTCCTGTTTTTATTCTCCCGCTGGTAGTCGGAACTGTCAAAGCTATTCAAAAAAAATGGCTGGCCCCGTTTCTTATCATTTTCGCCACCTGCCTGGCTGCCGGCCTGGCTAGAGATCCCAATCTTGGTCCGGCATTTGTTTTAGTCCTGCCGCAACTGGTTACTTTAATGGTTTTCAGCCTTGCTAAATAAATTCATCATTTCAATTTCCATAGTCTGCCTTCTGGCAGGTTTAGTAGTCCGCTTAACCAAATTGGAATCGGTCCCTCCTCACTTAAGTAACGACGAAATATCAATAGCCTACGACGCTTACTCAATGGTTAAAACCGGCCGGGACGAGCACGGACACCTTTTCCCTATCTCTTTCCAGTCCCATGGTTCATACAAAGCTCCTTTGTATTCTTATCTGCTGGCCCCTTTGACTCTGATACTGCCTCATACCGACACTACTGCCAAACTTCCTTCCGCTGCCGCCGGACTGCTTACCATTCTGGTGATATCTTTAACTATTTACAAGTTATCGAAAAATCGCCTACTTTCACTTTTAGCCGGTTTGATTATGACCACCTCGCCCTGGCACATCTACACCTCGCACATGGTTCTGGAAACTAATCTGGCGCTTCTCTTTACCTCGTTAAGCGTCTTACTTTTCGTTTCCGGACATTTTAATCTGACTGCTGTTTTTCTGTCCTTGTCCATGTACGCATATCACACTCAATGGGGCCTGGCTCCCTTGCTGGCCATCTACTTTTTTCAAAATATCTTTAAAAATAATCGCCGGTCTGCCCTTACTTTTCTTATCACTTTTTTCGTTTTCTCTTTCCCTTTGGCTTTTGATTATTTATCTCTCGGTGGTACTTCAGCCAGAGCCAATGTCGAAATGATTTGGAACGATCCGCAGGTTAACTCAGCTTTGTCATTTCTCACCACCTTTATTTCCAATTACTTCAGCTACACCAATCCCGGTTATTTATTCTTCTCAGGCTTAAGTCTTTTCCCCTCCCCCCATCCGTACAACCCCGGCCTTTTTGTCTGGCCGCTGATTATTCCCTATTTTGTAGGACTGATGTATTTATTTAAAAATTTAAAGCTTAAACCCGGGTTTAAGTTGATTCTTTACTGGTTTTTAATTTCCCCGATAGTCCCGGCCTTAACCCATGGCGGCAACAGCCTGCTTAGAAATCTGCCCTCGATTATTCCTTACACCTTAGTCATTGCCATAGGTTGCCACCAGATATACCTTTATAAAAAGGTTTTATTCGCTTTGCTACTTATTGTTTATTCATCATTTATTTTTCTTTATTCCTGGGTGTATCTGTTTCATTTTCCGGTTGAAACCGCTGCCACTTATCAGGGCTACAAACCCATAGCTCAATACTTAAATACCCACCCCGGGTTTGCCCAGGTTCGGATAGACGATCGCTTTGGGATAGACAATCAATTCAGCGGTGTCCCCCATCTGTACTTCGCCTACTTCAATTATCTAAGTCCCGCCTTACTGCAGAACCGGCAATTTAAAAAAGACGCCACGTATCATGGAAACGTTGCCATCACCTGGATTAACTGGGCCAATGAACCATTAACACCTTCAACCTGGTACGTGACCTCTGTGGGAAATCGTCCCTCCCAGTCGCAACAACAAAACCTGCTGCAGCTCGTCTCAAGCTTTCCCGATGCCGGGGGCAGACCAGCCTTTGAAATTTGGACCACAAGATAATACAATCTTAACCAGTCGGTATATAATAAATTTATGAATCCCATAAAAGTAGTAAAAAGAGACGGTGTCAAAGAACCGTTCGATCCCGCAAAAATAACTCAGGTTGTAAATGCAGCAGGACTGGATTTTGCTCAGGCCCAAATCGTTTCCGACCGGGTCGTGGCTTGGGTCAAAAAACAAAAAGTGCCGGAGATTTCTTCCTTACAAATCCGTGATCAAATTACTGTTGTTCTGGAAACAGTCGACAAACAAGTCGCTAACTTTTTCCGCTGGTACCAAAAAACTAAAGACAAACCTCAGTAGTTTTCCATTAACTTCTGTCTCATCTCCGCCGCCCCCTCAAAACCGTTCACATACATTTTGACCATCTTTCTAAACTCTGTCATTGACCGGACATTAGCCCATGTTTTTTTGAACAGCTTGGCATGAGCTGCCAAATAGTCCAGTCTTTCATCAATTGTCAGAACCCGGCCGTTTTTATCAAACACTGCCGGATTAGTTAGAACTGCCCGGCCAATCATTACTCCGTCCACCCCATATTTTTCCCGCTTCTCTTCCACTTGCGAATAGCTTGCGACATCTCCGTTACCGATTATCAGTGTCTCCACCCCCGACTCATTTTTCAGACTGACCGCTTTCCCTATCTCCTCCCAATTGGCCGGATACTTTGACATTTCTTTTACCAGTCTTCCGTGCACCGTAATTGCCGCCAGATTCTGATTTAATAAAAAGCCCAGCCAGTCCTCGGTTTCAATTTGGGAAAAACCGATTCTGGTTTTTACCGATACCGGAAGGCCTCTTGCCCCCTCCTTAGTCGCTTGAATAATTTCTGCGTTCTGGTTTCTGAATTCCGGCTTGATTCTGGCCCCTCCGCAACCGATTTTAACCACGTCTCGAACCGGACAGCCCATGTTAATATCCACTCCGTCAAACCCCAAGTCTTTAACAATTTTAGCCGCTTTTAAAAAACTCTCAGGCTCTGTCCCCCAAATTTGTGCCGCAATCGGTTTCTCGCTTCTTGTAAACTTCAATCTCGATAACTCGCCGTGAATTATCGCCTCCACATTGGAAAATTCGGTAAAAAAGACGTCCGGCCTGGCAATTTTGGCAATCATTTGCCTAAACGTAGTGTCCGTTACGTCTTCCATGGGAGCCAGCACCGTAAACGGCTTTGATAATTTTCCCCAAAACCCTAAATCCATCCGTTCATTATATAATTAGTCCGTGGTTAAAAAACTTCTGACCCATCCCCTGCTTTGGCTACTGATTTTAGGTTTGTTTTTAAGATTCTACCGATTGGATACTTTCCCTGCCGGCTTTCATGTCGATGAAGTCAAAGCCGGTTGGAATGCTTATTCACTTTTCAAAACCGGCCGTGACGATTGGCTGCACGCCTTTCCCCTGCATTACGATACTTTCGGCGATCAACGGCCGACTGGTTTTTTCTACACCGCCGTCCCGGCTGTTGCCGCTTTCGGCTTAAACGAGTTTGCCGTTCGCTTCACCCCGGCTCTTTTTGGCTCCCTGGGCATAGTAGGCATCTTTTTCTTTGCTTTGTTTCTGACCAAAAATCGCCAGCTGTCTCTTTTTTCCGCTTTTATGTTCGCTATCTCTCCTTGGCAAATTTCTCTCTCCCGAGCCTCCTCTGAAGGAGTTATCTCTTCCACACTGATTATTCTCGGCCTGGCCCTGCTTCTTAAGAAACGCTCTTTGCTGGCTCTCGTCTTTTTATGTCTGTCTTTTCTTTTTTATCACACCGCCAGAATTCTGGTTCCCTTGTTTGTTTTGGCCATACTCGGGTGCCAATTCTTTACCTATTCCAAAGTTAAACTATCCGCAGTAGCAGTTTTTGTTATCACTTTTTTCCTGACCGTCGCTTTCACTCTGTCTCCCCAAGCCAAAGGCCGGCTGTCACAAGTCTCCATCTTTACCGACTATGACACCAAAATCGAACAGGACAGATTACCCTTCGAGGAAGGTCCCGGACACGCATTCCTGGCCCGGGCCCTGCACAACAAGGTAGTTCTTTACACCACCAAGGCTATTTCCGAATATTCACAATATATCGGGGGTAAGTTTTTCCTGGCTCCTTTTGAAGCCAAACCGGCCCGTTATCAAACAGCGATGAGAAGTTTGGTTTTGTATAGCGAATTTGCCCTTTTTGCCGCAGGCCTGGTGTATCTTCTTACCAAAAAAGTTTCTCCTCTTCCGCTGGTCCTGCTTCTTCTGGCTCCCTTGCCTGCTGCCATTACCATTGAAGACTCCCCCAACCTGCACCGGGCTTTTCTGATGTCCCCATTCTTCAGTTTAATAGCAGGTCTAGGACTATTTTTTATAAAAAAACAATTCAAACTTATTTTTCTTCTGGTGTTACTGTTTTTGATTCTGGATTTCAGTCACTACACCCACATGTATCTTGTCCATAATCCCGGCCGTGACTCGCTCACAATCACCAGAAACACCGGTGCCAAAGAGCTGATTGCTGCAATTTCGGCTCTCCCTTCTGACAAAAACATTTATCTCACCAACCGTCCCGACCACCTGTATCCCTACTTTGCTTTCTACACCTCCCAAGATCCTAAACTGTTCAATCCCCAAATCGCCCCCAACAAATCTACAGCCTGGAAATTCAATCATATTATTTTTAGCCAATTCCGCTGCCCTTCCCAGATAATTAAAGACCAAAAGCAAGTCGGATCAATAGCTGTAGATGCTGAAGGCTGCACCGACCTTTCCGGACTCACCAAAATTACTGAAATCAAAAGAGGTGGTGGCGGAATTCCCTACACCATCTGGACCTACAATCCCTAAGTCTATTTAGCTCCCACAATAATCAGTACATCCACTCCGCCCTGCTTTACCAGCAGTGCATCATCTTCCTCAAAGTCGGCTGCTATCTCATATTTAGCCGCCAAATCCGATTTCAATGTTTCCCAATAAGCCGATTTATCTTCCTTTAACACCACTACCGTAGTTTCATAATCCTCCCTGGCCGCATTCCCTACTTCAATGTTTTTATACCCCAAACCCTCAAGATATGTTTTAGCAGTTGCCGCTACTCCTTTACCGCCGGATCCGTTTAGTACTTTAACTTTCAACACACTCTTATCAACACTCGGTTTGGCCGTCGGCGTCGGAGTTGCTTCGGCAGCCACCGTTGGCTCCGCCACCGGAGCTGTCTCCTCAACCGACTGTTTAGTTAAAAATGGAATGTTAATTAACGGCTTACCCCAAAGCACAAACCCCACCATTATCCCCAGTCCCAGCCCCACTAAAAATGACACCACCATAAATATCCCGCTCCCCACTTTTCTATTTGGTTTATCGTCATCATCATCATCCCCCAACGTCGACTCCGCCACTACTACATTTCCCGTAGGCTTATCAACTATTTCTGCCAAACTATCAATCGATGTTTTCAGGTCGCCAGTTTCCGGCACACCGCCTTCAACCACCGACTCCAACATGACCTTAGGTTTTTCCCCAACTGCAGTGTCTCCGGCCGCTGGAGTACTTCCTACCGGTGAAATAACCATAGGGGCTACCTCAGGCGGAGAAACAACCAGCGCCGCCACTGCCGGCGCTTCCGGTTTAACTTCAACTTCTGGTTTGACTTCTACTTCAACTTTTACTTCCGGCTCTGGCTTGTGTTTTGCTGCAGATTTAGTGGCAGTTTTCTTGGGCATGCATCTATGCTAAACCAAAACTACTGTCAATTGCAACTATATATCCTTACTGAACTGTTCAATCACTTCCCGGCACCAGATTTTTGTCTCCTCCGGCGTGGTGTTATCCTCCCCCGACCTGGCCAAAACCACTGCAAAATAATACAAATCTTCCGGATCAATGGTTAAATCAACTCCGTTCATCAGCATGAATGAATGTGTGAACAATATCCCCATCCGTTTATTGCCGTTAATAAAAACATGTCCCCTGATAAACTGATTCAGATATGCCGAAGCCGCGTCTAACACACTGGTGTTTAGATACTGACCGGCGTAAGTTTGTTTAACTGAATTCACCAGGCCTTCAAGTTTATTCGGATACCTGGTATTAAACGGAGGGATCGGTTCGTCAAATTCCCACTTGTCTCGAAAAATTTCGAATATTCTTTGGCAAAGTTTTAGACTTAACCAATACCTTGGGATTTGTGCCAGCTTCTTTGTCATATTTTTCTAATAGTTGATAAGTTTTCTTGTACTTATTCATACTATATTCCACCCTTTTTTGCACCTGACGATCTCCCCCATTGGGCATCAGCCAATCCATAATCATGCGAAACATTTTTCCGTTCATTTTCATATTCACTTTCATAATATAAATATTACATATTATTGTACCGTCACTGTCCAGTGTCACCAAGTCTGCCTCAGCTCAATTTACAACTTTCTTGCCTGTCTGGGTTGCCGCAGCTACAGTCATTAAGTTTTTGGACAGGGCATCTGCCAGCTTTTTAGCATGAGACCTGCTCATACCAATCCTAGCTACAACGGTTACCTGGTTTGTGTTGCCTACTCTCTGCCCCACATCCAACACTACGCCATCCTCGTTTGAAGATATAAATACATTGTCTGTGAACAACACCGGAGTTTTTCCGGCATCCAGGTTCACGTTCACCGCTTGATTCACATTTTTCTCTTCTGCTGCCATGCCCTATTTTACCATTTATGGTCCACTTGTTTTATCCACTCATTGCCCATACCCTCTCGGCAATCGATATCTTTTTATTCGGGGCCATTCCCGAAACTCTGGCTCATCAGACTCTCCGTCCAAAATTTGTGATCCACCAAAAAGTCGTTCCACCCGTTCTGAAGTTCGAGGATCATCACTTTCCGGAATTTCCGTAAACCAACTCTGATATCTGCCCCGCTTTTCCTTGTCTTGTTTGTTTGGATCCTTGCTTCCGCTAAAGCTATAGTGCGCTCCTAACTGTTCCCGCACCAATCGCCGGTAAAATGTGTTTTCATCCTCTGCCTCCGGCTTATCCGGAACCAATCCGGTCATAACTCCGTAAGCCGGCCACATTGAAAGTCTGACCGCAAGGGGTAAAAACGGCTTTCGCCTATCCGGATACCTATGAAAATAACCAACATTCTCTAAAAGTAAAATCGGAAAATATACATGATCTCTCATCCAATCAACTGCCAACCGATGGCCCTCGGTTCCCTCACCTGCAGCCATTAGTAATACTCCAGACATTTCTTCTCCCTGCAATCCATCTATTCTGTCTTTTATTTCTTCTAAAATTCCTATGTTTCCACTTTGAACTAATTCCCTTTTACCCTTCGGATCTCTGCTTTTCTCAAAAAATTTCGCCCACCATAGTACCCAGCTCACCACCCCCTCTTTTCGATTGTTCATGTGTGGTCCGGCAGTAGTAACCAGTTGCACCAAGGCTAAGTTCATCACCTCAGACAACATTGAAATTCC
>MEXR01000020.1:0-562 GCA_001773775.1 Candidatus Amesbacteria bacterium RIFOXYB1_FULL_44_23
TCACATGCTTGAAAGCTATTTAAAATTCCTGGGTCATCTAAAACCCAATGGCACGATTATCTATAACGCCGACTCCCCGGGGTGTGTTCAGCTTATTAATGCTTTTAAACCGGCCAATCCCGCCAATCTCATTCCGTATCATCTCAACCAATTTCCAATCAATCTAAATCTCTCCCAGCCGGGAGACCACAATAAACTCAACGCCATGGCCATTATTAAGTTGGGCCAACTGTTAAAAATACCAAATTCGATTGTTACTAAAACCCTGAAACAGTTTTTGGGTCTGGAGCGTCGTCTTGATTTACTTGGCGAAAAAAATGGCATCAAAGTTTATGACGACTACGCCAATCACCCCAGCTCGTATAAAGCCACCATTCAGGCCATTAAACAACAAAATCCTCACTCTAAAATTATTGCCGTAATCGAACCTCATACTTTCTCCAGACTCCGCTCCCTGCTTTCAGAATTACCTGACGCAGTAAATCAGGCAGACGAAGTTATTGTAAGTAAAATTTTTGCTTCCCGGGAACAAGATCCCGGTGATTTTACCGGGGCTGATATT
>MEXR01000020.1:572-8260 GCA_001773775.1 Candidatus Amesbacteria bacterium RIFOXYB1_FULL_44_23
CTGATATTGTAGCCGCCATGCGCCACCCCAATGCTCAATACATCCCGGAATTTACTCAAGTAATTCAGACCGTCAGATTACAAGCCAAACCCCAAACCATAATTTTAGTCATGGGTTCCGGAAACTCATATAAACTCTCCCGCGAAATCCTAGCCAATCTTTAGACCATTTCCGCATATAAAAGGTATAATTAAATCACTGCCATGGATGATTCGCTACGAAATATTTTAATTATTTTGTCGGTACTGGCCTTTCTTTTCTTCACTCTCATCGTTGTTGTCCCCAAAGCCATCAAAACTTCTACCCAGGCTGCCACAGTCAAACTTAGAATCGCTCCTCCCCCGTGCGGCCTTTATGATCTGACATTATCTGTAAACTCAAATAACTACTGCTTGGGTTACGAAGTAAATTTCTGATTCTTTTGAGGTATAATCTCACTCATGTCTCACATCTGTGACGCAATCGTTGTTTGTTGCATCGACTTTAGATTTCAAAAGTTTATTAGAGACTGGACTGACAAAAACCTGGCCGGAAAAACCTTTGATCTGGTCGGCTATGCCGGCAGCACCAAGGATCTAGACACCATCTTAAAGCAAATCGATATCTCCGTTCGTCTGCACCGCATTACCCGGGTGGTATTAATCCATCACGAAGAATGCGGAGCCTATGGATCAGAAAGTACTCCAGATAGACACCGTAACGACCTTTTCAAAGCCAAATCCAGCATCCTTTCACTGAATCCCCATCTGACAGTCGACCTCTACTACCTAACTCTAAGCGGTGAATTCATTTCCGTCTCCAACCCCTAAGCATTGAATTTGTTCCTTAAGGTTGCCAAATACCGTAAAATCACCCCATGGATTGGAAATCTTTGCGTAACCAATACCCCGTTTTCTCATTTGATAAGTTCGAATCTGACTTTTCCGGAAATGTTTTAAATATCAAGTTTTTTTACTCACTGCCACCAAAACATCACTTCGTCCATGAATTAAGCATCAATCTGCCAGCTTCGGCAAACAACTCCGTTCCCCAATTTGAAAGCTTAATCTTCAATCTTGGTCTTTCCCTCATGCTCTCATACTGGAAACTCACCTGTTCGCCCGTAATTAAGCTTCCTGCCAACCATGGTCACCTAAATAGTCAGCAGATTAAGTTTTGGACCAAATTGATACTAAACGGCATGGGTGAGTATTTCTATAAAAACCAAATCGACTTCACCCCGACCGACTTTGTAACCATAGAAATCCTAGATAACCAACCTCCCGCATTCATATCCAAGATCACCCACAAAAACGACGACTGGACCCTCATACCCCTGGGCGGCGGTAAAGACTCAATTGTTACCTTAGAATTAATAAAATCCGCTTTTCCCGTCACCGCTTTTGCCATAAATCCCCACCCCATTATTTCTCAAATAACCAGAAAAGCCGGAGTTAATTTAATAACAGTTAACAGTCGCCTTGATCCCCATTTATTGGAACTCAACCAAAAGGATTTTCTAAACGGTCATGTCCCGGTATCTGCCTTCTACTCATTTTGCGCTGTTTTAACCGCCCAACTACTCGGAATAACCAATGTGGCTTTCAGTAACGAAGCCAGCAGCAACGAAGGCAATGTGGAGTATCTTGGTCATCAAATAAATCATCAATACTCTAAATCGTTGGAGTTTGAAACCGATATGCATCAATATTTATTGGACTTAAAACTCGACCTAAATTATTTTTCTTTTCTTCGCCCGCTTTTCGAACTCCAGATCACGCAACTGTTTTGTCGCTATCCGGAATATTTTGATATCTTTACAAGTTGTAACCAAAACTTCAAACTTGATTCACATCAGCCCAGCCTCTGGTGTCAAAAATGCCCCAAATGTATTTCTACTTCCCTGATGATGTCCTGCTTCATGGACAAACAAAAGATAGCCGGGATCATGGGCAGTTACCCACCGGATCTGCCTGACAACCAAAAAATAATGGATCAGCTGCTGGGAAACGCTGAATACAAACCTTTTGAATGTGTACTTTCTCAAGCCGAAGCCCAGGCAGCTTTTGCCGGTCACAATTTAAACCAACTTCTGTCCGCTTGGCACGAAAACCCGAATTTACCAGAAAAATTTGCAAGTATTCTTAAAGCAGCCATTAACTCTACCTGATATGCCGTTAATTAAAGCTGAAACAATCCAACAAATCTGCCCCGGATACAACGGAGACAGCGTGGATACTACAAAACTCGATCCTAAACGCTGTCCATCTGGAGACCAAAATTTAGGCATAAGGGAAGGAATCCACCAACAGCTTTCTTGCCCCGGATGCACTGACTATCCTACCTGGTCTGCAGTTATTCAGGGAACACTGTTAGTATCTCAACATCTGGACGAAACTGAACCGGCGTGATGTTAAAATCTGACTGTGACGCATATTATTGACCAAATATCCCATCTCGACAAAATCCTGATTTTGGGGTTTGCCCGTGAGGGTCAATCAACCGAGCGGTTTCTTAAGCAAAGGTTCCCTCATCTGAAAATAGATACCTCCGACCAAAAAGATAATCCCGATTATTTAAAACATCTGCAGGAATATAAACTGGTAATCAAAACTCCCGGAATAAGCCCGCATAAGCCGGAAATTGTCGCTGCCAAAAAAAATGGAGTCATTTTCTCTTCCCACACTCAGCTTTTCTTTGAAGTCTGTCCCAGTAAAAATATCATAGGAATAACCGGAACCAAGGGTAAAAGCACCACCACCTCCATCATTTACGAGGTTTTAAAGGCCAACCACAAGCCCGCCGTTTTAGTAGGCAATATCGGTAAACCGGCTCTAGATTTCCTATCCGACATTTCACCAAACACCTGGGTAGTCATGGAATTATCATCCTACCAACTAATGGATATGAGCGCTTCCCCGCACATTGCAGTTTTACAAAATATTTATCCCGACCACCTTGATTACCATTCCGATTTCGCTGAATACAAAAACGCCAAGTTAAATATCACTAAGTATCAAACCGCCAATGACTATCTGATTACCCAATTAGACGTTCCCACCAAAGCCAAAAAAACTATATTTTCCATTTCTGATTTTGATCCTCAGGTAAAAACCAAACTAATCGGAGACCACAATAAACTAAATATTATTCCCATTCTAAAAATTTCCGACATCCTGAAATTGTCTAAGACTTTAACCTACCAGGCCATCGAAAACTTTCAACCCTTGGAAACCCGTCTGGAGCTGGTTGCCACTAAAAATGGAATAGGGTTTTACGCTGACACTTTGGCCACCATCCCCCAGGCCACCATCGCCGCCATTGACGGGTTATCTTCGGAAGTAGAAACATTAATTGCCGGCGGTCACGACCGGAAACAAAATTACTCCGATCTAGCAAAAAAAATACTTAACAGCAATATAAAAAATCTCATACTCTTCCCCGCCACAGGCTCCAGAATCTGGGAAGAAGTCTCCAAACTCGAACCACGAAGTATAAATCATTTTGCAGTGACCAACATGTCTGATGCCGTCAAAATTGCACTGCATCAAACCACATCAGGCAAAATTTGTCTCCTGTCCCCGGCAGCCCCATCATTCACTCTCTTTAAAGATTACCATGATGAATACGAGCAGTACAAAAAATTTATTGAACAGTCCCAATGAAACCGGTTTTGTTGTTTGACGTAGATCTAACACTTTTTAACACAGAGAAATTTAAAGCCGCCTACCCCAAATCAATCGCTTCTCATTTCAAAATTTCTCACGATCAATTCCTGATTATCGGCAACGAGTATCGGGCCAGTCTGAAAAAACACACCGACTACAATATTAGCGACTATCTAAAAAGCATTTCAAAAAGATTTAATTTACCACTCTATGAACTAAAACAAATTTGCTTTAGTCCTGAAAATTTTGCCTGTCTATATCCTGACACGCTACCCACCTTGTCAATTCTTTCCTCTAAATACCGTCTGGGAATCTTTTCCGAAGGCTTTAAAATCTTTCAGACTACCAAACTAAAACTTTCTGGCATCTATCATCTTTTTAATCCCGAATTAATTTATATATTTCGCCGAAAAACTACCTCCGCCAGCCTTGCTAAACTTCCCCGTAATTCAACCATAATTGACGATAATCTCAAAGTCATTGAATCACTTTTGGCTTCTAAGCTTACCTCATCCCGTAACCTCAAGCCTATCTGGCTCAACCGACAAAACCATCCGGTTCATCCCGGAGTTCACTCAATCAATTCTCTTACTTCTCTGACCACCTGATCCGGACTTGTTGCCAACACGGTTTTTATTCCCAAACTTTTTGCCGGGCCAAGATTTTCTAAAATATCATCTATAAAAATACACTCTTCCCCCGTCACTCCCAGCTCTTTTAAAACATGCTCATATGCTTTTATGTCTGGCTTTCTCAGACCAATCTCAAAAGACAAAAATACCCGGTCAAAATATTTGTACCATCCCCTATTTGCAAGTATTTCGGCATGCGGCGCAATCGTATTGGATAAAACCGCTGTCGTAATTTTCTTTCTTTTCAGCTTCTTAACCAATTCGACTACCGGTGAATGTATGCAATCGTATCTCATCTGCTCCTCCCACACCCCTTCGGTCTTACCGCCTAACATTTCCCAAAATTGATCTTCATTTATCGCTTTAACCGACATTTCAAGTAACAAGGGTCCCAGTAATGGCTTTATTTCTTCCAGTTTCTTGTTAGTTCGCTCAACCAAAATCTCAGACAGTTTTCTTTTTCCCAAACTATGCACTACTCCCCCGAAATCAAATATTACTGCCTTAATCATGGCTTCTCCAATTTATCACACTACTTAATCGCGTCGAAAATTTGACTGACCAAAGGATTATCAGCAAAAGTTCTCAAAGTCCCCAACACCAAAATACCCACCGGAACAGAAGCCAGTGTTAACTGCTCTTTCAACGTCAAAAACCCCTGTCTTGAAGCCTCAGCACCCGCAGCAGAACCCAGTATTTGCAGTAAGCCCAGCGCTGCAGCACCGGTAAGGCCAGTCGCACCTATCACCACTCCCCGAGCTATCTCCGCCAGAGTAAGCTTCCCCTCACCTGTCTCCCTATCAAACTTCATAACGGGCATTATATACTAGACACCCTATAGTCTCAACAGGGTCACCGTCGCAAACCGGCCTTCCTTCTCCCCCGTTTGACCTGATCGGTAGTGAGAAAAGAAATTGATATCAACCACGGTATCAATACCGCAATCTTCGATGTTCTGATCTTTCACTCCGCTGTCCGCCAATTGCTTACGGATATATCCAAGTACATCAATATGGATTACCCCATCAATGGTCTCTAAAAAGGGTTGCCAATCGGAATCACTTTTTTCCTTCACTTTTTCCTTCTCCCACCATCTATATGATTCTTTCCGAATTCCCGGACCTATCCATACCTGCAAATCTCCCGACTTTGAACCTGACTTATTTAACATCTCGATTAATTTGGTTATGATCTTTCTCCCCACCCCCACTTTCCCGGCATGTACCATCGCTAAAACCTTTTTTACCGGATCAAATACTACGACCGGAAAACAGTCCGCTGTCACCATAAACAGCCCTACTCCAATCGCATCCGTAACCAAACCATCCAACTCCAGCATTTTCCCGCAATCATCTTTTCCCACCCTGACAATCTTGACTCCATGGATAAGAGACATGGTCACACAATCTTCCAACCTCACACCAAATTTTTCTAAAAACCGTTGTCTGTTTTTTAATACATCTACCTGTTCTCCCCAGTTCAAACTCATATTTCCGTCTGCCACTCTCGACACCCCCAGCACCACACCTTTCATTTTAATTTCCAGTCCTCCAGATAACACGCCATACCTGATTTCAAAGCTTTTCTATACATTCTCAGTCTGATTGCCAGATCCCTCTGGGTCAATTCATCTACCTCTTCCACCGGCACAAACCTAAAATCAATAATCTCCTCTCCGTCTATCTTTATTTTCTTTTTTTCTTTTTCGGTTAGTACTCCGCCGTAAAAAATCCACTGCAGATTCTCATTCACATCCCCCTTGGCAGTGTTATAACTCACTGCCAACAACTGCTTAACCTTGACATCTAAATTTAGCTCCTCTTTTATTTCCCGCACTACCGCCTGACGAGGAGATTCATTTTCGTCTACCACCCCTCCGGGAATTGTCCAATAATTCCTGTAACTCTGTTTTAGAAGCAGGAAATGGCCCCTTTTGTCCCAAAACAAGGCTCCTGATCCCATTCGTTTTTTGGGTAAACCTTTTTGATACTCTTCCCAGGGCACCCAGTTCATTTTCCAATTGTACACCAACAAATGCTTGACTTGACGGTATAATTGTCTCTACAGATGACCCTAAAAATTCGTGGCGGACAAACTCTCTCAGGCACCATCACCCCGTCAGGTTCCAAAAATTCAGCTGTTTGTCTCATTCCAGCTTCCCTTCTATTCGACAAACCGGTCACCTTCACTAATGTGCCCGATATCACCGACGTTGCCAGGCTGGTCGAAATACTCACCCATTTAGGCTCAAAAATCGTTTGGGACAAACCCAAATGCCAGATGACTATCGACAATTCGCATGCTTCATTTGAGAGTATTGATCCCCAGGATGTAACTTCCCAAAAAGGCATTAGAGGCACCACTTTGCTCTGGGGCCCACTCCTGGCTAGGTTTAAAAAATGCGAAAGCTCCGAACAACCGGCCGGATGCACCTTAGGCGCCAGGCCCCTGGACGCCCATTTTCAGGCTTTTTTTGATCTGGGAGTAACCGTCAAAACCGACAATAGTCACATCTATCTTGAGGCCCAAAAAGCCAAATCCGGAACCGTTTGGTTATTAGAAACCAGCCCCACAGCCACCGAAAACGCCATTATGCTGGCCATTTCTCTTAAAGGTACTACCACCATCATTAACGCGGCCACAGAACCCAACATTCAGGATCTATGTAATTTTCTCAACGCCTGCGGGGCCCGAATTTCCGGAATCGGCAGCAGCATTCTCACTCTCGAAGGCGGCCTCCCGTTATCCCCGGTCAATTGGTCAATCGTCTCCGATCACTACGAGATCGGAACTTTTTTAGCCCTGGGCGCCATTACCGAAGGTGAAATCAGAATCAATAACGCCATTCCCCAACATTTCACCCAGATTAATCGGGAGTTTGCCAAGTTTGGACTCAAAATAAATTACGATCATGACACCGCCATCCTGGCCAAAGGCCAAAAACCAGTCATCACCAAAACCAAATCCCCCATGATTGTCAGAGCTCAACCTTGGCCGGCATTACCTGTAGACATGCTTCCTCTTTATATCCCTCTGGCCCTGGCCGCCCCAAATGGCCAAGTCCTATTCCACAACTGGATGTACGAATCAGGTCTCTATTGGACTTCTGAACTCCTAAAACTCGGGGCCAATGTCACCATGTGTGATCCCCACCGTATCCTGATAACCGGTGGAAACACGCTTAAAGGTACCTCCGTTGAGTCTCCGTACATCATCAGAGCCGCCATCGCCCTGACCATGACAGCCATGATTGCCCAGGGTGAAACCACCATTCAAAACGCCGACTCTATTCATCGCGGTCATCCCAACTTCGTCAACAACTTAAAGTCTCTGGGGGCCCAAATTGAAGAAATATAATGGTTGATCTTACTCCCCACAACACTCTTCGCCTCCCTGCCAAAGCTGAAAA
>MEXR01000021.1 GCA_001773775.1 Candidatus Amesbacteria bacterium RIFOXYB1_FULL_44_23
TAATGAAGATTCATTTTATTAGTGATCACTGCCCCTCCCACATTATTCGTAAATAATGAAGATTCATTTTATTAGTGATCACTGCCCCTCCCACATTATTCGTAAATTCTTTTTCCGACTTGCTGGTGGCAAAATTGGTTCCGGGTCAGCCATCCACATGTCTACTCGTTACTTTGACCCTGCCGGCATTTCGATAGGAAATGACACCGTTATTGGCTTTGGAACATTTATGGACGGCCGGGACAAATTAACCATAGGCAGTCACGTGGACATCGCTTCCGAAGTCATGATTTATAATTCTGAACACGACATTCACTCCGAAGATTTTCATGCCATAACCGCCCCGGTAGAAATAGGTGACTATGTGTTTATCGGTCCGAGAGCCATTATTTTACCGGGAGTAAAAATCGGAAAGGGTGCCATTGTGGCCGCGGGAGCGGTGGTTACCAAAGATGTTCCGGAATATTCCATCGTTGGCGGTGTTCCGGCCAGGCCGATAGGTGAGCGCACTGTCAAGCACCTTCACTACCAACTTGGTCGGGCTCGGCTTTTCCAGTAATAATGAAAATCCTACTGAAAATAACTCTGCTGCTTTTATTATTTTCTGTTGTCGCATATCTTACATACCCATCGCCTAATTTTCCGACTCCGCCAGAGAGAGCCTTACGTTCAAATGAGCCCGGGGATATGGAAAGTGTGTATCGGCGTGCCTACTTCACCAACCTAAGCCGTTCGGAAGTGTTAAATTTTTACGGTCAGCAATTTGGGGGCTTTTTATTGAACTATCCTCCTGAAGATGCGTTTTCGTTAGTTAGGGACCAGACCAAGTCCTCCTGGTTGCAGGAATTTGTTCATCCATTTAGAGAGTCCCTTTATGTCAACGGTTTTTATCCTACTAAGCCTACCGAGCAAATAAACATAGACGGGGTCCACTACATAAATAAACTTACCCTGCGATATATTCCGTCACACCCGATTGCCAGATTAACAGGGGTGGCCCTGTGTGCGATTTGCGCTTATTGGCTGATTAAAGAATATGTCAAAGGTTAATTTTATCCTGCTGTTGATCTGTCTGGTTTTTATAATGCTATATCCAAAGTTTCCACTTTTGGGTGTCAGCGGAACCTTTGTTTCCGTCCGCCTGGAGGATATCCTGATTGGTCTGCTCATTTTAGTATTCGGGGTAATGGCTTTAAAAAATCGCCTGGACTTTGTGCGTGAACCCATGAGCCGGGCAATACTTTTGTATTGGTTTGTGTGTCTGACGGCCACTTTTGGAGGCATCTTCATTTCCAAAACCGCCAGTCCGAATCTGGGACTTCTTCATACCCTGCGCCGGATTGAATACATGTCGCTTTTTCTCATGGCTTATTCCTGGTTAAAAAATATCGATCAGTTGAAGTTTTTTGTCAGGTCTTTGATTCTTGTAAGTATACTTATATCCCTTTATGGTCTGGGTCAGCAATTTTTTAAATTTCCCATCATTTCAACCAACAACAGCGAATTTTCTAAGGGTCTGGCACTCACACTGGGCCCTGGAGCACGAATTAACTCCACTTTTGCCGGCCATTACGATCTGGCTGCTTTTAGTGTACTACCCCTGCTCCTGATCATTTCCTTCTTGCCTTTTTCCAAGCACAAACCCCTGCTTGCCGGCATTGGGCTGCTTATTTACTGGATTATGTTACTTTCAGCCTCCCGGATCACCTTTGCAGCCTGTCTTGTCAGCGTCAGTTTACTTCTTTTAATTATCCGCAAAATTAAGTGGTTGATCCCGGCAGTGATTATCGCGGCCTTAGGTGTAATCATTTCCCCCCAACTTCGCGGTCGATACATGGATTTTTTAACCAACCATCTTAAGCTATCCATGATTTCCACAGTCAACGCTCAAGCCGCTTCTCAATCGGCCACAAAAAATAAAGCCGTTGATCCTGTCCCGGACGCTTTAAAACCTTCCGCAGTGCCGGAAGATCGCTCTTTTAATATCCGGCTTCAGGCAGAATGGCCCAGGGCCCTGAGGGCCTTTTACAAAAACCCGATTTCCGGCAGTGGATTTTCTTCCATCGGCCTGGCGGCTGACAATGAATACTTAAGAAGCCTGGCCGAGTCCGGGATACTGGGATTCATGGCTTTTGGACTGATTATTTTTAGATTTTTGAAATCGTCCCTGCCGTTTGTAATCGGCTATCGTGCGGACTTTGTCTCAGCCTTTATAGTAGCCGTTGTCTGCTTTTTGATTAGCCTTCTATTGGGGGCAATCTTTATCGACGTGTTTACCGCCTCCAAGATAGCTATGATTACATGGGCTATAATGGGATTCGCTCATAAAGCCAAAAAATTCAATGTCTAAAGATTTTCCTAAGTATTTACTGGCACTTATTTTTTTGGGTGGATTTGTAGTCCGTCTCTACAAAATCAATAATCCCATCGCCGATTGGCACTCCTGGCGTCAGGCAGACACTTCAGCCGTTACCAGAAACTACGTCAAATACGGCATCAATCTGTTTTTTCCCAGGTACGACGACATGTCAGACGTTTCCGGTAAGGGTTTAATTAACCCCGAAGGATACCGCTTTGTGGAGTTTCCGGTCTTCAATTTGGTTCACTTTACTTTCGTTAAACTCTTCCCTTTTAAAACACTGGAATTTTGGGGTCGCATGGTTTCGGTTCTGGCTGCGCTTTCATCCGGATGGTTACTGTATTTGATCGTAAAGCGCCATTCGGATTTCTGGACCGGGCTCTTTGCTGCGTTCTTCTATCTCTTCCTCCCTTTTAATATTTACTTCACCCGGGTGATACTCCCGGACCCCCTGATGGTGACTCTGTTTTTACTGTCTTTAAACTGTTTTGACATTTGGACTAAAAAGTCAGACAAAATTTGGATAATTGCCAGTACCATATTCGGCGGATTGGCTGCCATGGTCAAACCGGTGGCCATATTTTTCCTACTCCCGATTACCTGGTACTTTTTCAGAAAGTATGGACTCAGATTGTTAAAAAACAGATGGTTTTGGATCACCCATTTGGGATTTGCTTTGCCGTTTCTTTTTTGGCGAATTTGGGAGTATCGTTATCCGGCCGGAGTTCCGGCTAGTAGCTGGCTTTTAAACGGCGACAACATCAGGTTTAAGGGAGCATTCTTCCGTTGGATTTTTGGCGAAAGGATCGGGAAAATGATTCTGGGCAGTTGGGGAACTTTAATTTTGGGGCAGGGGATACTTGAATCCAGTTTCTTTGCCCCTTGGCTTCTGGCCGCTCTCTTATATCTGTTTACCTTTGCCATGGGCAATGTTCGCCATGATTATTATCAAATTCCCATCATTCCTGTCTTATCGATATTTTTAGCTTTCGGTACTTCCGCTCTGTTGAAATTAAATAAGTCCACCCCCAAAATCTGGGCCGGGCGGATCTTGGGTTTTGCCTGCATCGGTTTCATGCTGGCCTTTTCCTGGTATGACATTCGGGGAAATTATCAGGTCAATCATTGGGAAATCGTTCATGCCGGAGCCAGAATTGATCAGATCACCCCCAAAGATGCCGTGGTTGTCGCTCCTTACAACGGAGATACGGCCTTTTTATACCAGACCAACCGCAAGGGCTTTGCCTACATCCCGTTTCCCATTAAAGATTTAATTGATCGCTACAACGCCACCTATTACGTTTCGGTAAATTACGACGATCAGACCAACGCCATTATTTCCAAATACACTCCGGTAGAAAAAACCCCGGAATACGTCATTGTTAAACTGGTTGAGCCTCGTCCATGAAGATCCTGATGCTCACCCCGTACCTGCCGTTTCCCCTGCACTCCGGCGGTCAGACCCGCTCTTACAACCTGATTAAGAATTTATCCCAGAACAACGAAATCACTCTCTTCTCCTTTATCAGAAAAGACGAAGAGCGGGAATATCTGCCTGAACTGAAAAAATTCTGTAAGTCGGTTAGGCTATTCAAGCGTCGTCCGGCCTGGTCACCCATTAACATTCTTCTTTCCGGAATTACCCTTTATCCTTTTTTAGTCTGCATTTACCTCTCAGCCGAGTTGAAAAACGCCATAAAAGAAGCCATCGAATCGGAGAAATTTGATCTGATTCACGCGGAAACTTTTTACGTGATGTCTAATCTGCCCACGTTTAACACCCCCACAATTTTGGTTGAACAAACGATTGAATACATGGTCTACAAGCATTTTGTCGATGAATTTAAAATAATGCTTCTCAAACCTTTACTTCTTTTAGATGTCTTCAAAATAAAATTTTGGGAAACTTATTTTTGGAAGAAATCGACTCGGGTAATCGCGGTCTCCGAGTCGGATCAAAAAGAAATGCTAAAACTTACACCCAATCTGAATATTGGCATCGTTCCTAACGGCGTCGACGCCGATTGGTTCAGGCAGGGTAAATTTTCCAAACCCCATCCTCCGACAATTCTCTACGTGGGAAATTTCAAATGGTTACAAAATGTCGAAGCCGTGGAAATTTTGGTTCGTCAGGTCTGGCCGGAAATAAAAAGACGTGTTCCTAGCGCTCTACTTAAAATCGTCGGTCGGGGAATGGATCAACGAGTCAGGCAATTAACAAACGACCACATTGCCATCGACGAAACGGTATCCGACATCCGGGACGCGTATCAAAATGCGGACCTGATCGTTACTCCGATTGAAGGCCCTGGAGGCACCCGGTTAAAGATCCTGGAGGCCATGGCCTCCGGAGTTCCGGTCGTTTCCACCAGCGTCGGAGTAGAGGGATTAAAAGTAAAAAACGGCAAAGAGGTATTTATTTGCGATAACTATCATGACATGGGCATAGTCGCGGCCAAACTATTAAAAACACCCAAATTTGCCAAATCAGTAGCTCAGAAGGCTCAGGAATTTGTATTTAAAAATTACAGCTGGCAGGCCATTTCTCATCAGCTGGAAGAAATCTATGTCCAAGCCAAGAAGTAATCCGACCTTAACCATTGTAATTTTAAGTTTCAACGTCGAGCGGCTATTGATTGATTGTCTTAAATCGGTATTTGCCACCCAAACCACAGCTAATAGTTGGAAAGTAGTAGTCGCCGACAATGTTTCCTCTGATAATTCCGTCGCCTCAGTTAAAAAACTTTTCCCCCAGGTTGAAATTATCCAAAACTCGCAAAACTTAGGTTTTTCCAAAGGCAACAACGTTGCCTTGCGTCGGGTAAATACCGAATACACATTGCTCTTAAATCCCGACACGGTCGTGTATCCTCACACCATTCAGAAAGTTCTCACTTTCATGATAGACCATCCGAAAGTTGGTGCCGCCACCTGTCGGGTAGAACTTCCGGATGGCTCATTGGACTACTCCTGCCATCGGGGTTTTCCGGATCCCTGGAATACCTTTTTGTACTTTTTTGCCGGCAAACTAAAAAAGTTCTCAGGTTACAGCGACAAACCCATTCCCGATATCCCCCATGAAATCGACGCCTTAACCGGGGCTTTTGCCATGATCCGCACCAAAGTCGGAAAAAAGCTTAATTGGTTGGATGAGGACTACACCTGGAATGGTGAGGATTTGGATTTTTGTTACCGCTTAAAACAATTGGGTTGGAAAGTAATGTACATTCCTGATGTAAAAATCACCCATTTCAAAGGTTCCTCATCCGGGCTATGGAAAACCGGCCAGTATCAGGTCGCCAAAGCCAAAAAATTAACAGCAGCCCGCCAGGGGGTGGACGCCATGCGCATTTTTTACAATAAACACTTAAAGGTTAAATACCCCTGGATCTTTAACCAATTTATTTATTTGGGCATGTTTTTATTAAAAACCATCAGACAGGCCAAAATTCATCTGGGTCAGGGGATATGAAACAGCTCTTTATCGATGCCAGGCTTTGGGGAATCAAACACACGGGTATTGGTAGGTATACCGAAAACTTAATTGAAAAATTACCTTCGTCCCCGGATATTGAAATTACTTTGATTCTCACCCCAGAGGACTCAACCGACCCCAAGTTACACAAGTTTAATCGGGTGATAGCAAAAAAACATCCTTATTCTCCGCTTTCTCAATTGGAAATGTTTTTTATCTGGCTTCGCCACCGCCCCGATTTACTGCACGTCACTCAATCCAGTGTTCCAATTTTTTGGTTTGGGAAAATGGTTGTTACTTTCCATGATTTGATCAAACACCAGTCTAAGGGGTTATCGACAACCACCAAAAATCCGATATTTTACTGGCTTAAATATTTAGGCTTAATCTCGATCGATTTTATAGCCACTCTTAAAGCCAGCTTCATCTTAGTTCCTACCCAGTACTGGAAAGATCAGCTGCTGTTTAAATATCATCTACCGGACGGAAAAGTGATCGTCACCTACGAAGGGGTGGATTCTCGTATTCCCGATTCTTCATCCGATAACTCTCTGTCTGTTACCAAACCTTATGTTTTTTATGTAGGGAACATTTATCCTCACAAAAACCTGGAAGTTTTGTTTCAGGCCATAAAGAAACTCCAGGGGAAAATTAAGTTAGCTATTGTTTGTGCCAGATCGGTGTTTGAAAGCCGGGCTAAAGATCAGATTAAAAATCTCAATTTAGAAAATGACGTCTTCTTTTTAGGGAGGGTTACCGACAGTCAGCTTAACTATCTCTATAAAAATGCCTTAGCCTTCGTGTTTCCCTCACTTATAGAGGGTTTCGGGTTGCCCGGTCTGGAAGCAATGAGCACCGGCACTCCGGTGATAGCCGCCCGGGCTTCGTGTTTACCTGAAGTTTATGGCCAGTCAGCTTTGTATTTTGACCCCCACAATTCGGAGGAATTGGCCAAATTAATTTTAAAAATTCAGAAAGATGTCACTCTTAGAAACAATCTAATTAAGCGAGGCCTTGGTCAGGTAAAGAACTATTCATGGGATAAAATGAGTCAGCAAACATGGAAGATTTACCAAAGAGCATTGCCATAGTTTATGACCGGGTAAACAAGTTGGGCGGAGCTGAAAAAGTTCTGATGGCTTTGCATGAAATTTTTCCCACCGCTCCTTTATATACGTCGGTATATGATTCAAAAAAAGCACCATGGGCTAAGATTTTTCCCGCGGTTGTTCCCTCATTTTTACAGAGGATTCCATTTCTTAAAGATCACCATGAGATCGTGCCCTTCCTCACCCCGATTGCCTTTGAAAGCTTTAACTTTAATCAGTTTGATGCCGTTATTTCAGTATCCAGTGCCGATGCCAAAGGCATCGTCACTTCCCCCCATACATTTCATTTTTGTTATTGTCTTACCCCCACTCGATATCTCTGGAGTCATTTTTCAGAATACGAAAGCAGCTTAAGCTACCTAGAAAAGATCATCTCCAGGCCAATTTTCAGTTATTTAAAAAAATGGGATTTAATTGCTTCCCGCCGTCCGGACACATACGTTGCCATTTCCCACACGGTAAAAGATCGCATTAAAACTTATTATCATCAGGACAGTCAGGTGGTTTATCCCCCCGTGGAAGTAGAGTTTTTTAAACAAAAGTCAGAACCGATCCAACCACCCCCACCAAACGATTATTTTTTATATGTTGGCCGCTTTGTCCCGTACAAAAGGTTAGATGTGGTAATCGAATCATTTAACCAAACCGGCCTGCCTTTGGTAATAGTCGGCAAAGGTGGCATTTCTTGGGGTGTGGGGTTGTTTGAAAGCAAGCTTCGTAAAATGGCGAAATCAAACATCACCTTTGTCGGTTCCGCCTCCCCCGATTATTTGCGTCAGCTCTACCAGGGCTGTCAGGCTTTCATATTTTTTCATGAGGAAGATTTTGGTATCGTTCCGGTGGAAGCTCAGGCTGCGGGAAAACCTGTCATAGCCTTAAACAAAGGCGGGGCAACAGAGACAGTTATCCACGGTAAAACCGGTATTTTAATCAACGATGCTTCTGTTACTGCATTGACCAATGCCGTAAAATCGTTTTCCAAATCAAATTTTGATCCGAAATTCATAACCACTCACGCTCAATTATTTTCCAAAGAGCGGTTTATGGAAAAATTTGCTAAAGTATTCAGACAAGAATGGAAAACTTTCAAAAGCACTTATACGTACTAATACTAGCCGGAGGAGGAGGCACCAGACTTTGGCCACAATCCCGGGAAGAATCTCCCAAACAATTTGCCAAACTTTTCGGTGGTAAATCGCTTTTTGAATTGACGGTGCAAAGAGCCAGAAAAGTCACTTCTCCCTCTCATATTTTTGTTGGTACATCTATAAAATACCGCAAAAACGTTCTTGAAGCAGCCCCCTTTATTCCCGAGGAAAATGTCATCTGTGAACCCATGCGCAGGGACACTGCCATGGCTCACGGACTTGGAGCCCTTTTTATCTACAAAAAGGATCCTCAGGCTGTCATAGTCAACATGGCCTCGGACCATTTAATTTCTCCAGTTGACGTGTTTACCTCTCAAATTAAACAGGCAGCTGAAGTTGCTTTTAATAACGAATATTTGGTCACGGTGGGCATTAAGCCTCGTTTTGCTCATAGCGGCATGGGCCACATCAGAGCCCACAAACCCTGGAGTAAAGACTCTGATGATTTTTTGTTGGGAGAAAAATTTGTAGAAAAACCCGAACCCAAGCTGGCCCAAAAATATACAGATTCCGGGCAATACTATTGGAATGCCAACTTGTACGTCTTCAAAGCCAAACTTTATCTCGACTTACTAAAAAAACACTCACCCAAAACTTGCTCCATGTATCCTAAAATTCTGGAAAGTATCGGCACTGAAAACGAAAAAGAAGCTATCCAGCTTGCCTTTCAGATGGCCCCCAGTATTTCCATTGATTACGCCGTTTCCGAAAAACTGCACAAGTTCGTTTGTCTGCCCAGTAAGTTCCATTGGACTGACGTCGGTGATTGGAAAGAGGTTTACAACAATTTGACCAAGGACCCCGCCGGAAACGTCATCGAAGGACCCAAAGGGAGGGGAGAATACATCGGAATTAATTCTAAAAACAACTTATTATTTTTGGATAAAAAAGTTATTGCCACCGTGGGTTTACAAGACATGTTAATTATTGATACTCCTGATGCGCTTTTAATTTGTCCCAAAGACGAAGCCCAGGGAGTAAAACAGGTTGTGCAAGCTCTCAAAGACAACAATTTGACCGAATACCTTTAACCCCATAAAATAAGCCATATGGACTATGTTCAGATAAAAAGACTCTCAGACATAGCTCTTGCCTCCGTCCTGTTTTTAGTTTTTTTCCCGATTGGTGTAATTGTCGCCATAGCCATTAAGCTTGAATCCCCGGGCCCGATATTTGTTGAATGGTCGGATAGGGTTGGCAAAGACGGTAAAGTTTTTCGACTGCTTAAGTTTCGCTCCATGGTCCCTAACGCCCGCTATCTGCAATTTCACGACCCCAAATACAAACAATACTTAAAAGAGTTTAAGAAAAATAGTTTCAAGATTAAAGACGATCCTCTTCGAACCAAGATCGGAAAATTCATCGTTAAGTATTCCATCGATGAAACACCGCAGTTTATTAATGTCATTAAGGGCGACATGAGCCTGATTGGCCCGAGACCGTATTATCCCGATGAATTAAGTGATCAGAAAAAGAAGTATCCGCGGTCAGTTCCCTTGATAGCCAAAGCCTTATCCGTTCGCCCGGGCATAACCGGTGAATGGCAAGTATCGGGCAGAAGCGACGTCAACTTTGAAAAACGGATCGAAATGGATGCTCACTATGCACAAAAGCTAAATCTTTGGTATGATCTTAAAATTCTTTTTAAAACTCCGTTTGTCATGCTTAGCGGTAGGGGAAGCGGGGTCAGTTAATTTCAAGTAATGAAAAATTCAAACTTGCCCAAAGCCAGTCCACTTGTCCGCCAGCTAGACGGACTGCCAATTCAAGAAACGCCATTTACTAGTCAAACTCAACCTGTAAAACCTATGCTTAAAAATAAAAAAAATCTTTCCAAACTTTTCATCATTTTGGGAGTTTTTCTGGCCCTGTTGGTAGGTATTGGTATTTTTGGGTTGGTTGCCGTTTACAACCCGGCCAAAACCCTACTCGCGTCAGTCAGACAGATGGAAACAATAGGCACGGAAACCCTGCCTTTTGTCAAAAGTCAGGATTTGGAGGGCATTAAAAACCAATTAGTCAAAGTCAGAACCCAAACTGACGTCATTGAAAAAAATCTGAAGGTATTTGCCTGGTCACAATCCTTGCCGGTGGCCAAAGACTACTACCAGGATGGCGTCTCAGCCATCGCGGCCGGCAAAGAAGTAATTTCGGCTGCAGAAATATCCATTGAAGCCATTGCTCCTTATGCCGACATCATCGGACTGAAAGGTTTATCCGGTACCGGAGATGGATCAAAAACAGCTCAGGATAGAATAAACTTCATTTTAAACACCCTGGAAAAGATAAGTCCCCAATTGGAACAAATAGGCAAACACGTCGAAACCGCCAGACAACATGTCGATCGGATTGACCCTGCCAGATATCCTGAATCCTATTCCGGTCAACCCGTTCGGGCCCGAATTCAGGAGGCCATTTCCTACCTGGATCAATTTTCGGTTCTCACAAACGACGCCCGGCCGTTTCTTGAATCCATGCCTTTCATGCTGGGTATCGATTCCCCCAGAAAGTACTTGGTGATTTTTCAAAACGACGCCGAACTGCGTCCTACCGGCGGATTTATGACCGCTTTTGCCATTGTTCAGGTTAACAAGGGCAAAATTACCATTCTCCAGTCGGATGACATTTATGCCTTGGACGATAAATTCAAAAAGAAAATTACCGCCCCGGCTCCCATTCTGAAGTATCTGCCTAAAGTTCCATATTGGAACTTGCGTGACCAGAACCTGTCTCCGGACCTGAAAGTTTCCATGGAAACTTTCTATCCCAACTACTTATCTACCGGATCAACTAAAGTTGACGGAATTATTACCATTGATACTCAGGTGATGGTCGACCTGCTTAAAATTACCGGGAAAATTGGTGTTCCTGGATACGGAAACTTTTCTGCTGATATTGACCCGGTATGTAATTGTCCCCAGGCCTTTTACGCTCTTGAGTTGTATGCCGACGTCGAAGGCCCGGTGGTTTGGGACTCGGTTAGCGGCCGGATTATTGCCGCGCCCTCCAATTACGGACAGCGCAAATCATTTATAGGTCCCATGTCATATTCCATTTTGTCCAACATCATGGCTCAGCCCAGAAGCAAAATGGGGGAGATGTTTAAAACCGCCATTAATTTAATTTCCGAAAAGCATCTCCAATTCTACTTTTTGGATCCGGAAATTCAGACTGCCGTTGAATCTTTCAACCTGGCCGGCCGGGTCAGGGAGTACGCGGGAGATTACTTATTTGTAGTCGACACTAATTTTGCCGGGGCCAAAACCAATACCTGGGTTACTTATTCGGCTGACTTGAAAATTGATGTCGGTTCCGACGCCACGGCCACCAACACCCTGACTCTGACTTACAAAAATCCCCAGCCTTATTTTGTGGATAAAGCCACCAACCTGCGCCTAAACGGCGTTTTCAGAGACTGGCTCAGAGTTTATTTGCCCCAGGGCAGCGAACTCATTGAAGCCAAAGGTTTTGAAACCGGGCTAACGACCGGGACCGACTTGGGTAAAACGGTAATAGAAGGTTTCTTTACCCTGACCCCTGAAAACAACA
>MEXR01000022.1 GCA_001773775.1 Candidatus Amesbacteria bacterium RIFOXYB1_FULL_44_23
ATATAACCGGTGGCCAAAGTCAAAATGATGTTACTGGAGCCGGCGGTCAGAGTTCCGGCTGCGTCCAGGTTACCGGTATTTCCCAAAGTGAACTGAGTGACACCGCCTGCAGATGCTGTAAGAATATCGTTGGCTCCGGTTTCGTTGAAAACTGCCAAGGCTTTACCAACCTGCGTTCCTGATACTTCAAGTTTAGATGAGGGTGTAGTAGCACCTATGCCGAAATTTCCGGCAAAATAGCTTTGTCCGCCTTCAGAGTAGATGGCGTAGTCATTGGTGCCGGAAAGTTGATTAGTAAGAAAGATGCCGTAATTGTTGGTAATGGTTCCGCCTGCGGCATCATTTACATACAGGCCGAAACTGTCACCGATTGTTCCAGTGGTGATATTGATTCTGTTTGCACGCACCGCAGAGGCGGTTGAGATGTTGGCACCAGCGTTTGAGACTGTGATTGAAGCCGATTCAGCAAACATGTTGGGGATGGTGCCTGCAGCAGAAACCAATACCTCATCACTTGCGCCAATCAGGCTACTGGTTATTGTTCCGGCTCCGGATACTACTCCAAGGCTTCTGGAACCGGTTACTCTCGCAGTGGATGACGCGTTCGTTAATCTGGAGTCGAAATAACCACCCACGCTTTGGCTGCTTGAATCGGTGTTTGTAGTATTCTTGTAAACGAAGGAACCGAATCCAAAGACGTTGCCTGAGGTAGTGGTCGAGTTGAATAGGTCCATGGCGACCCCATAATTGGTGCCGGTGGTTGAATAGGTTTGTTGCATATTTAAAACCGCAACGTTGCCGTTATCAGCTACCAGATGGGTCCTGCCTGATGAAGGAATGATGGTGAGATCCCCGTCAGCTTCAGTTTGGAAGGTGGTGTAATTTGTAAGGTCAGATGAGAGACGGAGTTGGGGAGCGGAGGCGCCGAAAACATCCAACTGATTTGATGGATCAGATGTTCCAATTCCTACGTATCCGGTGTTGGGGGCGACTACTAGACCATTGGTCCAAGAATCGGCTCCTGACTTGTACTGAAGTGACAGAGGTCCGGTTGGGGGACGGATGGTAGAGGTAGTTAAAGTTCCGGCCATTGTCGCGGAGCCGGTGTCGGCAAAGACTTGAAAAAGCGCCGAGGAGGTGGCAATGCCGCCGATTGCCAGATCCAGAGTAATGTTTGAGGGGGAGAGAACTTCGTTATTGAGCTGCCAGTGGCTGGTGCTGGTGTTGTCTACCCAGGTGGGAATTCCGGAGCCATTGCTTTGCAGAATTTGGCCGGTTGTTCCGGCAGCGGTAAATTGATATGCAGTGCCGTCGCCATAGGCTATGCCGCCATCGGTAGGGGTTGCAGTACTGTTGGTGCCACCACGGGCAATGGCCAGTTGAGCTTCTGAGTTTAGGGTGCCATCGCCGCCGCTGGTGTAAACGACACCGTTTGTTGTTAAGTTACCCAAATTTACATCTCCGGTTGAGTCAACGTAGAGGTATTTTGTTAATCCGGAATTGTTGGTGACTGAAAAAATATCTACGCTTCCGCTGGCGGCTTGGGCAACAACTAAACCTGTCGCTGCGGCAGCAGATGGAGTAATGGTTTGGGTGGTAGCTGGTGTAGTACCCAGACACGAACCGGAACAACCGCTACTGCTGGTAATGGTGACTGACTTGTCTGAAGTGCTAGTGGTTAAACTAATTCCGCTACCGGCAACAAAAGTAAGTGAGGCTTGGTTGCCGCCAGCATCAACGTCAGACTGGCCAGACACT
Source organism: Candidatus Amesbacteria bacterium RIFOXYB1_FULL_44_23 (assembly GCA_001773775.1). Taxonomy (GTDB): domain Bacteria; phylum Patescibacteriota; class Microgenomatia; order CAZETR01; family Amesbacteraceae; genus MEXR01. Next base: position 1,759 of record MEXR01000022.1, read on the forward strand.
TTTATTTTAGAGAAAAAGCTTTGAGAGGAACCTTTGTCGGTGTTGGCAATAGTTGTGCCACTGATGGATATTCCACTGCCGGCTGTGAGAGTCACAACGCCTTCCTGACCCTGAAATGACGAGACTCCACCCGTTGCAGAGATGGTGGGAGTTTGACCTGAAGTGATAGTGATACCGCGTCCGGCAACTACTCCGTACAGAATGTTGGGAGCGGTGAGATTGCCAATTACTTCTACGTCCTGAGCAAAGGTTGCGGGAATTTTTACGCCCAAATTAAGATTATCTACGACTGTTTCTGAGGCAAGAACCATTGGCGGTTCAGTGGTTTGGCTAATTTCCGAAGCTGAATTTGTTCTGAAGAGAGTTGAGACTAAAGAGGAAAAATTGCCTTTGGAAATTAACCCTGAGGCGGTTAAAGTACTAATTACCGCAAAGAGCATTATGCCACTAAGAATTAAAAGTGTAATTAAGGCTAAACGAAAGAAAGGGAGGGAAGGAACGATGGGTGAAGGGGATGAAGAAAAGGTTGATCTAGAGTCAGGGGTTATTGAAGAATCAATTTTTGGTGTGGCTGAAGCTTTTAATACTGAAGTTAGGTTCAGATTTGAGGGTTTGGTGTCAGGTTCAAAATTCTGCAATTGAATTAACGAGTATCGTCTCTGATTTCCGGCAGTTCGTTTAGGAATTAAAATTCCCTGCTTTTCCCATCTTCTGAGGGTTTTTGAGGAAACTTTTAAAAAATCAGCCGCTTCCTGAATGGACAAGCGGTAGGAGTATTTAAGAGGATCGGACAGGTTGGTGGTCATTTTGAATCTAAAACTTGGACATGGGCAACTTTGTCCAAGTATTATTACTATAATGATTAGATACGCGAGCGTGCGTGTCAAGGAGTAGTTTGGTGTAATTCAGGACAGATCAAATTTTCTTCTTAAAACATGATCTGCGGTAAATAGTTTTGAGGGAAAAAATCGGTTCGAGGGCTGATGTTTTTTTGCCTTGACTTGTGGTTGGGTTATTTTTTTAAAACGAGTTGTTTGTTTTTTTCTCAGGTTAATTTTGATGTTTTAGTTAGAGCATGATTGTTAATTAGATTTTTTAGGATAAACATGTTCCGGTTTAATCACTGAGAAGATGACGAAAGTTTGCCAATTGGATTAGAAATTGAAACAGTCTGAATTTATGTTTGAATATCAAATCTTATAGTAAATTATAGTTTTAAGACCGTTTACTAAGTAGATTTTGTGTAATATTTACTGGTTTTTGAATGTAAATCGCATATTCAAGCCATATAACACTAATGGGATATTGCTGTTTTTTTGTTTTTGAAACTTGGACAAACCTGGACATTTGTGCTTTTATTTCAGTAATTCCCGCCGGAGATGCACATTTTGTACATTAATAGTACATACTTGTTGTTTATTTTTAGGATAAAGAGATTTAAACTGGTTTAATGAATGCTGGAAAATTGGTTTTTCTGGTTATATTATTGTGCAGCCTGATATCTCCTTCGTGGGTTTATGGGGCTGATCCGGTGGGTGGTGTAGCCGAGATGTTTGAGTTGGTGGATGAAAATGTCGAGGATGGAAGCATTCTATGCATGACTAATGCTGGTGTAATACTGTGTAATAACGAGTACGATACGACTATGTACGGAGTTTTTGTGAGTGAACCGGCAGTAGTTATGGAAAACTCAAGCTTGAGTGATGCAAAGCCGGTGATCACCTCCGGGAAAGCGTATGTTAAGGTTAATAATCAAAGAGGAGAAATAAAACGAGGTTCGTTTATCACATCATCCAGTCAGCCTGGTGTAGGTCAAGTAGCTGTTAAAAGCGGTAATGCTTTGGGAGTGGCCCTGGAGGACCTGGTAACCGTGGATTCGTCCGGCAGCGGTAAGGTACTTGTGTTAATTGATATTCGGCCGGCGTTGGTCTCTAAAACAGCCAGGGGAAATTTACTGGAGACGTTGAAAGAAGGCTTGTTGGCTCCGACTTTGACTCCGCTGGCTTCCCTTCGATATCTGTTGGCAATTATTGTGGCCATCATGGCTTTTGGATTGGGATTTGTATATTTTGGCAGAGTGGCCCGAGAAGGAGTTGAGGCGCTGGGGAGGAATCCACTAGCTGGAAGGGCGATTCAGATGTCGGTACTGATGAATTTGCTACTGACTTTAGCTATCATGGTGGGGGGATTGGTTTTAGCTTACATAATTCTGATAATATAAATGTATGACATTTGAAGTGTTGGGGATTTTAGTTTTAGCAATAGTCTTGGGCGTGGTATTGTTTGCCTATGACCGGTCCTTGCGGGAATTAGCTGGAATTAAAAAAGATAAGATTGATTTTGAGCAAAGAGCCCGGAGAAGAATGCTTAAGATTCTGCGTGAGGCCAGGGATAAAGCGGTGGAAATAGTGGGTGAGGCCCAGGTTGACGCGGGAAACTTAAAACAAATGATGGACGTGGAGATGGATCGACTGGCCAAAGAACAACTATCAGACTATAAAGAAACTATTCAAAATATATCAAAAAATATTGAAGATGAGGTCAAAAACGAAGTGGGAGAATTAAAAAAAGTGCTGGAGATGGAAACGGTAGAAGCGGAAAAAACCGTGGCTAAAAGGATGGCAGAAGACTATGCGCAGGCGGAGAAAAAAATAGAGGATTACAAGTTGGCTAAGTACAAACAAATAGAAGAAGGGGCGGTGGGCGTGCTTGAGGAAGTGGGAAGGAAATTGGTCGGTAAGACTTTGAACTTTAGGGAGCATACCGATTTCATAATTTCCGCACTGGAGAAAGCAAAGCTACAAAATGATATCTGAAAATACTCAGGAAATTCTAAATGGAATAATTCTTAAATCCGAAGCTGTCGACTGGCTGCGGGAATTGGATGTGCTTGACCAATCGGTTTATAAAACCGACGCCACTAATTTTGTTCAGACATTAGAAAAAGAAGTTAACAGTAAATTGTCTTTAGCAATTATGAATGAACTAAAAATCAAAGGAGACGGAATTGAGGCCAGGGCTGAGGCTTTGCGGGAAATACGAGATGGTGTAAATAGCCTCCCGGAGATTAAGTTGGAGGTGGCAGTTGATTTGCCGACTGCAATGATTAAAAGGATAAGTAAATGGTTAAAAGAGAACGTGGCTCCGGGCATTGTTTTGGACATAACAGAGAATGAAGAAATAATGGCAGGGGTGAGAATCACATATTTGGGTCGGTATGTGGATTTATCGGCTGAAAAAAATTGGACTGAAGTGTGGAAACAGGTGACAAGTGAATTAGTGACCAAAGGAGAAACTAGTTATGGTGGAAATTCAGTTTGAAAAACTATTGGAGCAATTCGGTGAGGTGGGGTTTGTGGAAACCCTGTCCCATTCGATAGCAAAAATTAAAGGTTTGCCTGAAGTGCGGATGGGGGAGATGGTAATGTTTGAATCCGGGCAAGTTGGTCAGGTGATGGCTCTGGACAGCGAGATGGTGGAGGTGTTGGTACTGTCAAAAAGTGCGGTTAAAGTGGGGGCCAGAGTGGTGCGAGTAGGCAGAACAATGACGGTTTCCGTGGGTGAGCAGTTGTTGGCTCACACTCTGGATGCATTGGGCAGACCGATTTGGGGAGAACCGATTGACGCAAGTAAGTTTGAATTCAGACCCATAGAGATGGTGCCCTCGGGGATTGTATACAGAAAGAAGATCAGCAAACAGATGTCTACGGGGGTGGTATTGGTGGATTTGATGATTCCCCTGGGAATGGGCCAAAGAGAATTAGTGATCGGAGACAGAAAGACCGGAAAGAGTAATTTGTTGCTGCAGGCGGCGGTGTATCAGGCACGTCTGGGCAGAATTTGCGTGTATGCGGCAATTGCTAAAAAGAAATCTGAGATTAAACGCATTGAAGCGTTTTTGCAGGAAAAGGGAGTCTGGGGGAATTCGGTGGTGGTGGCGACATCGGCTCAGGATTCGGCCGGGGAAATATTTTTGTGTCCATATACGGCCATGTCGATTGCGGAATATTTCAGAGACAAAGGCCGGGATGTGTTAGTAATTTTTGACGACATGACTTCGCACGCGCAGTTTTATCGGGAACTGTCACTAATTTCAGGCAGATTTCCCGGAAGAGATTCGTATCCGGGGGACATTTTCCATATTCATTCCCGCCTGCTGGAAAGAGGCGGCAACTTTCTGGTTGACGGCAAAGAGGCGTCTATAACCTGTCTGCCGATTGCCGAAACGGTTCAGGGGGACATTACCGGATACATCCAGACGAACCTGATGTCCATGACGGACGGGCATATCTTTTTTGACGGGGAATTGTTTTTTAAGGGCAGACGGCCGGCGATTAATCCGTTTGTGTCGGTGACTCGGGTAGGGCACCAGACTCAAACGAGTTTGGCCCGTGAAGCAGGAAGGGTGCTTTTGGACTTGCTGTCAGGATATGAGCGCACACAAAGCTTTTTGAAGTTCGGGGCGGAATTGGGAGAAAGCTCCAGACAAATCCTGACGATGGGAGACAGAGTGCTGGCTTTTTTTGATCAACCAACTTCAAAGATTGTACCTTACAGTATGCAGTTGGTACTTTTGGCGATGCTGGTGTCGGGAATGTGGAACGGGAAAAACCTAAATAAGCTTTTGGAGGCGGCTGAAAAAGACAACACGATTATGGAGGCGGTTGATGGGATGGTGGAGTCTTCGGACAGCATGAATAAGCTGATTGACCAGGTAAGAAAAAGTTCGGAAAAGTTATTGCCTCATTTATCCTGATTTATGATTTCAAAACGGCAAATTACACAGGAAATAGATGGCTTGATCTCTCTTAAGGGACTAGTGGAGGTGTATGAAGAAGTGGCAGCGGGAAGAATGCAAAAAATCAGGGGAGCCGTGTTGCAATCGCGGTTATTTCTGAATGGACTGCTGGGGGTTTTTTCGCGAGTGAAGGCAGCATATCTAAAAGATCCGAGCGTGGTAGTAAGTACGAGGGCTCGAAACGGCAAGATGGTGGCGGTATTTGTGTCGGCCAACTCAGGGCTTTACGGGGACATTGTAGACCGGGTGTTTGAGGAATTTGCGGCTTTTGTAAAGCAGAAAAATCCGGATATTGTGGTACTGGGGAAGCTGGGGGTGAAAATGATGAGTGACAGGCTTCCAGGGAGACTGTTTAATTATTACGATTTTTCAGACGATGGGGTAGAGGCGGAAAGCTTCAGAATGATCATGCGGTATTTGATTCAATTTGAAAAAATTATGGTATTTTACGGTCAGTTTAAAACCATTCTCAATCAGCAACCAGTGGTGACTTCAGTATCAGGAGATGCAATGGCAGCTGAAGAGGACGTGGTGGTGGACGCGACCGGAAGAAAGGTGGCCAGGAGGTATCTGTTTGAGCCAAGCATTGAGGAAGTTGCCAAAGTATTTGAAGGGGAGATTTTGGCTTCAGTGTTTGAACAGACACTGCATGAATCACAGCTGTCAAAGTTTGCTTCGAGAATGCTGGCCCTGGATCACTCGGTGGAGAACATTGAAAAAAGAATGGGATTTATTAAGCTGGAATCGGTAAGATTGAAACACAAGCTTATGAATAAAAAACAGTTAGGAAGAATATCCGGATTAACCTTGTGGGCCGGACGAAGCAGGGGGAGGAACTATGCCTAAAGCAAAAGGTGACGTGGGGAAAGTGATTTCGGTTAAGGGGAACATTGTGGAAGTGGAGTTTGATGATGGAGTGCCGGAAGTGTATCAAATGCTGCAGCTAATGGAGGATCCGGAGGTCAAGCTGTCCGTATATTCTTCGTCCGGATCAAAAAGGTTTTATTGTTTAGTCCTGGCAGGAGCAGGAGGGCTGTATCGGGGGGCAAGGGTGAAGGATTCAGGTGAGATAATGTCAGTGCCGGTGGGGGAAGAGCTGTTGGGAAGACTGATAGATGTGTTTGGTGAGCCGGCTGACGGCGGACCGCCCATAAAAACCAAAAGCCGAAGGCAAGTGCAGGGAACTGTATCAGACTATAACGATGTGTCTACTCATGAAGAAATCTGGGAGACAGGGATAAAGGTAATTGATCTGTTTTCGCCGCTTCTAAAGGGCGGAAAGATGGGACTATTCGGGGGAGCGGGTGTGGGGAAAACCCTGCTACTGACTGAGATGATGCACAACGTGATGACCGGGAAGCCGGGGAACGCTTCTGTGTTTTCCGGGGTAGGTGAAAGAACCAGGGAGGGGCACGAATTGTATGAGGAGATTAAATCGAGGGGGCTACTTAAATATGTAAGTTTAGTATTCGGACCGATGGGGGCAAACGCAGCCGTCAGATACCTTACCGGTCTGGTGGGGGTGACAATGGCCGAGTACTTCAGGGACGAGGGCCGGGATGTGTTGTTTTTGATTGATAACGTATTTCGTCTGGCTCAAGCAGGTAATGAACTGGCAACGCTGATGAACGCTATTCCATCAGAGGACGGATACCAATCTACCTTAACTTCGGAAATGGCGGAATTTCATGAGAGGTTAGTGTCTACCCAAAAGGGAGTGATTTCTTCGGTGGAGGCTATCTACGTGCCCTCAGACGACCTGTTGGATCATGGTGTGCAGTCCATATTTCCGTATTTAGATTCAATTGTGACCCTGTCTCGTAACGTCTATCAGCAAGGCAGATTGCCGGCAGTAGACGTGCTGTCGTCAAGTTCTTCGGCTTTAAACCCAAACATTGTAGGCCAGCTACACTACGAAACGGCAGTAAAAGCTCAAATTACACTGAATAAGGCTGAGAGCCTGGAAAGAATGGTGGCACTGGTGGGTGAATCTGAACTGTCGCCGGAAAATCAGCTACTATACCGAAGAGCCAAAAAGATTAAGAATTTTATGACGCAAAACTTTTTTGTAGCTGAGGAGCAAACCGGGAAAAAGGGGGCGTTTATACCATTGAAAGATACCATTGCGGGAGTGGCTTCGATTCTGGATGGCAAGTTAGATCAGTTTTCGGAGGATAAGTTTATGTATGTAGGAAGAGTAGATGAAGTTGTAAACGGAGCGGGCAATGGCTAAATTGGCTTTACAAGTTGAGGTGCGAAGCAGGCAAGGCCTGATGTTTGAAGGGGAACTTTTTGCATTATCATCTTTCAATAAGACAGGTCCGTTTGACGTGCTACCCACTCATACTAATTTTATTACCATGATTAAGGACAAATTGACTTTGAGAAGACAGGACGGGAGGACGGAAGAGATAAATGTGGCGGATGGGGTGATGATGGTAGAAGGAAATAAAGTGAAAGTTTTCTTAGGAATTACAAAGACCTGATTTGTCCGATACATCAATCCGTTTGGTGTGTGCTGGCAGAATATTATAGAGTTTGCTAATGAGTGTAATTTATTTCCAGAAGAGTAGGGGGCTTGAAAGTGTTGACTTGACCGTCTATAATACTATCACAATTTGAAAGGTTTGGGGAGTCGCGATCCCTATATACCGAGCGAGGAAATGCGCTCCGGGCTAGCCCGTGACAGCAGTCAATGAGGGAAACTTCATGCAGATCGTCAAGGTTTAAACGGCTGCTTTTTTAGTTCTTAATAGTTTCCGAAATAGGGTGGTACCACGATTGGTCACGAATCGTCCCGATATATATCGGGACTTTTTTATGGCCAAAGAGACTGAATTAAATTTGCTTAAACCCTGGGAATTACCCCAGGAGTTTTTGCTGCAATGGAATGAGCAAGAAAAGCTATTGTTACCTTACTGTGGGGCTGTGGTAGTTATGGCTAAACCAGAACACACGGCTCAAATTGTGGAGTTAACTACAGGTAATGTGGCCTTGGTGGGAGTGAGTACACCTGAAGTGGCTACAAAAACGATAAGCGAATTTGTAGACGGGGAGAGAGGGCTGGTTGCGTTGATGGAGTCAGAGGTAGTTTCTTTTCAGGGTCTGGGATTATGGACGTTTGGTTTTTGCGAGTTGAGATCGGCAATGACAAAACCAGACCACAGAGGCCACGGCATTAATATGATCATGAAGAAGTTAATGATACATTTAGCTCATGAGAGGTTTAAACAGCCATTTATCGGATTTACCGAAGCAAAATCAATGAGCCGGGGGATTCTGGCTAGCTTAGGCTTCAAACAGCTTCCGATGAAAGATGTAAATAGAGGTTTGGCCGAAGCGTGCCCAAGTGCAAATGAGTTTGAGGACAAAAAGGACCATTGTGCATTGAGGTGCGGCGGGGATTGCGGATGCCAGGTTTATTTATTGGATATTGATAAGCAAAAAAATGAGTATTAAAGAGTTGTTTATTACCCTAGTTAAAATTCCGTCTCCCTCAGGTCATGAGCAGGGTGTGTCTAAATGGGTGGCTGGCTATTTAAATAAGTTGGGGGTAGACTTTGAAATGATTGAAGGTAATGTTGTGGCACAAATTCCCGGAGATGGACCTAGCATTGTATTAGTTGCACATATGGACACGGTTCAGAAAGTCGGAGATAAAATTGTGCCTATTTGGAATGGAACTGGGTTTAAAAGCGGCGGAAAAACGATTTTAGGGGCTGACAACAAGGCTGGTGTGGCAGTGCTTTTGAGTTTAATCAAAGATTTGACCGGGCTTAAAGCTAAGCCAAAGGTAATAGCGGCATTTACTACAAAAGAAGAAGCCGGAAAAATGGGATCTTGGCTGATTCCAATTTCTAAGTACAAACCAACATTGATACTGAATGTTGACGGAGGAAAATCGGTGGGAACGATTGATGTTAAAGCTTTGGGACAGGTGGTTTTTGAGATTGAAGTAATCGGAAAAGCTGCTCATGCGTCCCTGAATCCAGAGAAAGGAATTCATGCAATAAAGATAGCCGCGGAAATAATTACAAAAATAAACATCGGCAGAAGAGCGGGTGGTGATGTGGTAAATATTGGATTTATTTCCGGTGGAGGAGCCACCAATGTGGTTACCGAACAAACGCTTCTTCGAGGGGAGTTGAGATCGTTTACTAAGGCTGGGTTACAAAAAATGCAGAATTCGTTAAAAAACTTGTGCAAAATGCAGGAATTCAAGCATGGAGCAAAAGTGATTTACAAAGAATTGCCTGAGGTGGGGATGCCGGTGTGGGAGGAAACAAAATCTGTTAAATGGCTAACAGTATTTAAAAAGGCAGCCAAAAAAGCTGATGTAAAGTTTAAAACTTCGGTAATGTATGCATCTTCGGATGCAAATCCATTATCAAAACATGGAGTAGCCACCTATTCTATAAACAGGGGCGGAAAAAATCCTCATTCATTTTCAGAGTCAATTACTTTGGCGGAGATGAAGAAGGCAAAAAGCTTTATAATGGAGATACTCAAATTATGTTACCCATTAAGCCGACGATAACAGTACAGGATCTAGAAAAGATTGATATCCGAGTGGGGACGATCGAAAAAGTGGAAGAAGTAGCGGGGTCGGATAAGCTAATTAAACTTATAGTTGATTTCGGTGAGTTCAAAAGGCAAATCCTGGTGGGGATGAAGCAGGAGCGGAAAGACCCTAAAGAAGTGGAAGGCAAACAGGCATTGTTTGTAGTAAATTTGGAATCTAAGAAAATGGCGGGCGAGATATCCGAAGGAATGATTTTTGATATTGGATATGCTAATGGCATAGTTCCGGTTTTGGCTGTGCCAGAGAAGGAGGTACCAAATGGGACTAGTGCGGGATAGACTGCTGAGCGTTATTGCCGATGCTGCCGGGATTGAATCGGACAAGATCAAAATTGAGCACCCCGAAGTGGAAGAATATGGTGACTATTCAACCAATGTGGCATTGATAGTAAAAGGCGGAAGACAGGTAGCTGAGGAAATTGCAGCAAAAATAAAGTCTGACGATTTAATTGAACAGGTCAACGTGGCCGGACCGGGATTTATCAATATTAAACTAAACCAAAAAGTATTTATTGATACATTAATTGATATTAATACACAAAAAGATTGGTTTGGGGACAACCAAACCGGAGCCGGTAAAACATTTGTCATCGATTATTCGGCGCCCAATATTGCCAAACAATTTGGGATTGGACACTTAAGGTCTACGATTATCGGGCAAGCGATTTACAATCTTTATAAGTCATCGGGATATAAAACAATCGGCGATAATCACCTGGGGGATTGGGGAACCCAATTCGGGAAGTTACTGTATATGATCGACAAATCCGGACAAAAAACTTACGATCTGGAGCAGTTGGAAAAATGGTATGTGGAGTTTCATAAAGCGGCGGAGACAGACAAAGCCTTAGAAGAAGAAGCCAGAAAATGGTTTGTGAGGTTGGAAAACGGAGATGCTCAGGCTCGGGAGATGTGGAAAAAATGCGTCGAGGTGTCGATGGCTGAATTTGAGAAGATTTATGATTTACTGGGAGTAAAAATTGACTATGTGTACGGGGAAAGTTTTTATGAAGAAATGATGAAGGACGTGATTGAAGAAGCAAAAAAATCCGGGGTAGCTAAACTGAGTGACGGAGCCTGGGTAATTGAGGTTGCTGGATTTGAGACGCCACTAATGCTTTTAAAAAGTGACGGCGGCACTACTTACGCAACCCGCGATTTGGCTACCTTGAAGTTCAGGCGGGACACCTGGAACCCGGATGTAGTGGTTTATGAAGTGGGAGCCGAGCAGGAACTGCATTTCAGACAGTTGTTTGCTGCAGCTTCGATGTTGGGTTATGTGAAACCGGAAACAAAATTGGTGCACACCAAACACGGTTTATATTTGGGTACGGATGGGAAAAAGTTCCGCACCCGGGGGGGAAATACGGTTAAGCTGATGGAGGTGTTGGAAGAGGCAATCGAAAAAGCAAAGGAGTTGGGATGTAAGGATGAGAAACTGGCGACAAAGGTGGGGGTGGGGGCTATCAAATATTTTGATCTGCTGCACAACATTCAAAACAACATTGTTTTTGATTGGAGTAAGGTGATGGCGCTAGACGGAAACTCGGGACCATATCTTCAATACACGTATGCAAGAACCCAAAGCGTAATTAACAAATCTAAGGCGGAAAAGTCCGATTTGTTACCCAACTACAAAACAAACAAAGAAGAGCAGTCGGTGCTGAGGTGGATTTACAGATATCCGGAAGTGATGGAGGAAGCAACTATCAGGCTGGCTCCTAATCTGCTGTGCAATTTCCTGCATGAACTGGCTCAAAGGTTTAATACCTTCTATAATCAACACTCGATTCTGGGTGATAAAGATGAGGAAACAGTAAACTTCAGGCTGGAGCTAACCCGAGCTGTCGGGCAGGTGCTGAAAAACGGGTTGGGCATATTGGGGATAGAAGCGGTGGAGAAGATGTGATATAGATTTATAAATCATGAGTTACGAATTCTATAAGTTAGACAACGGAGTGAGAGTGGTATTGATACCAATGCCGGGAGTTGAAAGTGTGGCGGTGGGGACGTATGTCAAAACCGGTAGCAGATACGAGACAGTTTCAATAAACGGCCTGTCGCACTTTTTGGAACACATGGTGTTTAAAGGAACCAAAAAGTTTCCATCGCACGAACAGACAAGCTATCTGGAGGGCCTAGGAGCCATTCAAAATGCCTGGACGGATGTAGATGCCACTGCATACTGGTGCAAAATTGTGGCGGACAGATGGAAGGAAGGGCTGGAAATGGTTAAGGAGCTGGCTTTGTACCCGCTATTTCCGGCAGCGGACTTGGAAATTGAGCGGGGAGTTATTGTTGAAGAAATCAACAGAAAAGATGACAGACCGGACGAGTTGGCCGGAGAGCAATTACAAAAGTTAGTGTTTGCTGACAATCCGCTGGCAATGACGGTGCTGGGAGATGTGAAGGTGATAAAGACTGTGCCTCGGGAGGAATTTGTGCAATATCATCAGAATCAGTATGTCAGTGGAAGGCTGGTGGTGGTCCTGGCAGGCAAAATAGGATCTAACAAGCCAGAGATATCTAAACTTATTCAGGATTATTTTGGAGGATTGCCAAAAACACAAGGAAATAATTTTGATGTGCTAAATGAGCAGATAGATAATAAAAGATATGGTTTGTATAAGAAGAAAACTGCTGATCAAGTACATTTTGAAATGGGTTGGAGAGGGTTGTCAGTAAAGGACGAAAGAAGGTTTCCGCTGGCGATACTCACATCGTATTTAGGTGAAGGACTGTCGAGCAGACTGTTTACCGAGCTGCGGGAAAAACGTGGATTGTGTTATGAGGTGCATGCCGGTGGATCCAATATGGAAGATACAGGATTATGGAGTGTGTATGCCGGTGTAGGTCAGGCAAAATTTGCTCAAGCGGTAGAAGCAGTGTGGGGAGAAATTAAGCGTTTACAGAGTTACTCGTTAACCGAAAAAGAACTGGTTGCTGCCAAAGAAAAGATCAGAGGAAAGGTAGTGTTTGCAAAGGAAAACCCAATTCATCAGATGGAGTTTTATGCCAGGCAGGCATTAGACAGACCTGAACAGATGATGGATTATGATATGGTTATAGATAGTTTGATGCGAGTTTCCGCGAGTGACATTAAAGATTTAGCCGGGGAGTTGTTGCTTTCCGAAACCATGAAGTTGTCGGTGGTGGGAGAGGTGAAAGAGCAGGAAGTTGAGAAAGTGATTGAGTTAATTAAATAAGGGGCGTAAAATATCGAATAATGGTCGGTAAAGGATTCAAAAAGTTTTCAGAACGCAGCTTAGTGATTGTTAAACCGGACGGAGTGCAACGAGGTTTAGTCGGAGAGATTATAAGTCGGTTTGAGAAAAAGGGATTAAAGATTGTGGCCATGAAGATGGTATGGCCGACTGAGGACTTGGCCAGACAGCATTACGACCAACCTGAACACGCGGCAATCGCTTTGGGAGAAAAGACAATAGCCGCTTATAAAGAAAAGGGCATCGAGTTGAAAGAGTCGCCAATGGAGATAGCCAAAGACATCCAAAAGAAACTGGTACATTATATGACAGGTGGTCCGGTGGTGGTAATGATTATCGAAGGAGCACATGCCATTTCCCATGTGAGAAAAATTCGCGGAGGTACAAACCCGCTGTCTGCTGATGTGGGGTCGATTACCGCTGATCTGACTATCGATTCTTATTTTATTGCAGATGAAGATGCCAGGGCCGTTCGGAATTTAGTACATGCATCCGGGTCAGTAGAAGAAGCAAATATGGAAATTGCGATTTGGTTTAGGCCGGAAGAGATTCATGAATATTTTATGGCGATAGATGAAGTGCTATACAGCAAGGAGTGGGAGAACACTTTCAGAAAATTGGTAAAAGGGAAGTAATTTAATCTTATAGTGTGTTTTTGAAGGATTATAGTAAGTGCCTATTGACACGAATCTGGGAAAATGGTTCCATGTAAGTATGACAGCAATAAAGGTAGATGTAGTTCCAAAAGTAACCATTAATAAGACTATAAGTCTTAATGAAGACGAGCAGAATAGTCGGATGGCATTTAGTGTGCAGTTAAAAAAGCTCTGGGAAGAACTGGCAAAGTTTGTGACGGTGGGCGGAGACCTGGCATAAGAGTTATTGAGTAAG
>MEXR01000023.1 GCA_001773775.1 Candidatus Amesbacteria bacterium RIFOXYB1_FULL_44_23
AGAAGAATTGGGAGTATTAGTATAGAATGTGTCAGCATGAACGCGAAGCAAAAAACTGAGAGTAATAAACAAAATGGGGGAAAGAGAAAACTACCGATTAAGGGAGTCATAATTCAGATGCGGTTTGATTTCCAAAAATTGCTGTGGGTACTGGTAGTTCTTTTGATGGGGTTGTCACTGCTGGAACTGTGGAATAGTGGGGAACAGGCAAGCCATGAAGTGCAGCTGTCACAGATGTTGGAGGACATAAAACAGGGCAAGATTAATAAAGTCGAGGTATACACCGACAAATTGGCCTTGTTTTATACCGACAAAGAAGGAGAAATATTTACTTCGCGAAAAGAATTGAATGAAAGCTTCACAGAAATATTAGACAGAGCAAACATTGATCCGACCAAAATTAATTATGTGATTAAGGACCAAACATTGGGTCAATTGGTAGCGGCCGTATTGCCGTCGGTTATTGGTACCGGAGTAGTCCTGTTGGTGCTTTTGTACATGTTTCGCCAGGCAAGAGGAGCTCAGGATTCAGTATTTTCGTTTGGTCAATCTCGGGCAAAACTGTTTGACAAAGGCAAGCAGTCGGTAACTTTTAACGATGTAGCCGGAGTGGATGAAGCCAAAAGAGAATTGGAAGAAGTGGTGGACTTTTTGAAGAATCCGGCAAAATACAAGGCAGTGGGAGCCAGAACTCCCAAAGGAGTACTTTTGGTGGGACCTTCCGGAGTAGGAAAAACTTTGTTGGCCAGAGCGGTGGCAGGTGAAGCGGCGGTGCCGTTTTATTCGATGGCGGGATCAGAGTTTATGGAAATGCTGGTGGGTGTCGGGTCGGCCCGGGTGCGGGATTTGTTTGCGACAGCTAAGAAGGCGGCTCCGTGCATTATTTTTATTGATGAAATCGATGCAATCGGCAGACAGAGGGGATTCGGAATTATGGGGGGGCACGATGAAAGGGAGCAAACACTGAATCAAATTTTGGTAGAGATGGATGGGTTTACCCAGAACGATAATGTGGTAGTACTGGCGGCGACCAACAGGGGAGACCTGCTTGATCCGGCTCTACTTCGTCCAGGTCGATTTGACAGAAGAGTGGTGGTGGATTTGCCAGACATTGAAGGGAGAAAGGCAATTCTACTTATCTACGCTAAAAACAAACCCATTGAAAAAGGGACCAACTGGGAAGCAGTTGCAAAAAGAACAGTAGGTTTTTCCGGTGCGGATTTGGAAAATATGCTTAACGAGGCAGCTATTGATGTAGCCAGACAAGGTCATAAAGAAATAACCATGAAAGACGTCGAAGAGGCGGCGACAAAGGTGAAGCTGGGGCCGCAAAAGAAACGGATCCAAACCGAGGAAGACCGGAGAATGACCGCATATCACGAAGTAGGACACGCGATAGTCAACTGGGCCCAACCGGGTTTAGATCCAGTACACAGAATTTCCATTGTGTCTCGGGGAATGACACTTGGACATACGCTGGTTCCACCGGCGGCTGATCGGGTGCATGAGACTAAAAAACGGTTGATTGCCCAAATAGCCATGGCTTTGGGAGGACGAGCGGCTGAAGAGATGGTGTTTGATGAAATGACTACCGGTGCGTCTTCAGATATTGATCATGCGACAAGTATTGCCAGAAATATGGTGATGGAATTTGGCATGAGCGAATTGGGTCCGGTTAACTATGGACCAGAAAGAGATGTAGCGGAGTGGGGAAAGATGTATTACGAACAGCAACAGATTTCCCAGGATATGCAGGCAAAAATTGATGTTGAGGTGAAGCGGTTGGTGGATGAGGGGTACACTCAGGCGGTAAAGATCTTGAAAAAATACCGCAAAAAAATGGATGAAGTGTCGGCTAAAATTTTGGAGATTGAGAACATGGATGGCGATGAGTTTGCGGAAATGATGAAGAGTTGAAATATAACCTATAGGTTGCTCTAACGTGCTTTGGATGATGAATAGAGAGCCAATTATGGCAACAAGATACGAAGATGTCAGGCCAAATTGCGGTGACTGATGTAATTTACAGGAAGGGATAAAAAAGGTTGAATAAAGTCCTATAGTGATGTAGAATGAGGGGATGGAGACGATCGAGAAAAAATATTGTCCCGAAGACTTAGTAAAGCTTGGGGTGAAGGAGGTTTGTGTGATAATTCCGGCCCACAACAGTGAACGTCGTATTAGGGGAGTATTGGCCAATTTGGCAGCCCAACCCCTGCCAGAGGAGGTGAGATTACGGGTACTGGTATGTGCAAATGCCTGTAGGGACGATACGGCTGGCCAAGCTAGTTTGGGATTGGATGCGTTGTGTGAAGCCAGAAGGGGAACGGAGACCCGCTTGATTGAAACGGAAGTTTCGGGGCAGGCTAATGCATTGAATGTCTTGGTTCAGGCTGCTGGGGAGCCTGGGGTGGTAATTGAGCTGCAGGATGATGTGTATCCGAGCAAGGGGGCTCTTGTAAATTTGGTGGCCGCGATGGCAGAGAGGCCAGATTTGGGAGCTGTTTCCGTGACGAATATGCCGATACCCGAACACAAGGGAAGGGATGGATCCTGGTGTGCGAAAGTGGCTTACAGGCTAAGGACTAAGGACAATTTCTCTAAAACTGGTCTTGTGGACAGGTTTGCGGCGTTTAGGCCAAAGGTGATAGGTAAGTTTCCTGATTTGGTGTCGGTGGATTGTTTCATGGCCATGAGAAGCTTGGATCAAGCTGGCGGATATGGGGTCATTCAGCCGGAGGTGGCGGAGGTTTTTTATCGGTTGCCAAAGACCATGGGTGATTTACTGGATCAACAAGATATGTATGTAAAAGGCACTTTGCAGGCTAGGCAGTGGTGGAGGAACAATGTGAGACCGGTGCATGAGGATTTGAGAAAAAACAAATTGAAAGCCGCGATGGATGGAATGATGAAGACGATGGCCGATAAAGAATTAAGTTTAGACGAGAAGTTGGGTGTGGTGGCGCTGATTTTTTACGGAAGACTGGTATCAAGGCTAAAAAACCGACTTGATCCATATCGGTCTGGAGTTAGGAGCAGAATTTGGAGTTCAGTTTAGGGAGGGTAAGGATATAATCAGTGCATGGCGAAGCTGCTGTTAATAGACGGAAATGCGGTATTACATAGGGCGTATTATGCAATGCCGGATTGGAGAAACCGGTCAGGCGAAGCAACTGCCGGAGTATATGGATTCCTGTCGATGCTTCTAAATGCCATCGAGAAATTAGTGCCGACTCATTTGGTGGTGGTGTTTGATACACCGGAGCCGACGTTTAGACACGTAATGTATGTGGGGTATCAGTCGGGAAGGGAAAAGGAAAGACAGGTGTCGGAAGATATTTGGGGACAGGTAGAAAAGCTGAAGTTGGTATTTGAAAAGATGAACGTGCCAGTGTTTACCGTTGCCGGCTTTGAGGCAGATGATGTAATCGGGACATTGGGGGTTCAGGCATCAGCTACTGATGAGTTTGAAGTAGTAATCATTACCGGTGACAGAGATCTGATGCAGCTGGTGAATGACAAAGTTAGTTTGTATATGCCAAAGAAGGGGCTGTCAGATACAGAGTTGGTTGATAAAGGCAGCGTCGTGGAAAGAATGGGGGTTAACCCGGACCAGATAGTTGATTACAAAGCGCTGGTGGGAGATTCTTCAGATAATTATCCCGGAGTGCCGGGAATCGGACCTAAGACTGCTATCGACTTAATTCGGAATTATTCAAGTTTTTCGAATATTTATAATAATTTGGAAAAAATTAAAGAATCGGTCAAATTGAAATTGGCGGATGGGTATGAAGCGGGAAAACTGTCAGAACAATTGGCCACCATCAGAATCGATGTGCCGGTTACATTAAAGACGGATGAGTGCGTATTGCCAACTTCACAAAAAATTACGGAAGTTTTACAGGAGTTGGGGTATAAGAGTTTAATTAAGCGAATTGGAGGAAAAGTATCCGACAAAGATGATAACCAAACTACTCTCTTTGAGTAATCTGGATGTATATAACCAGTGGGTGAGGTTGCAGGTGTATCCGGAAGGAGCGCGAAGATTAGGACACATTCTGGAAACATATATTGAGCCTGTTTGGTTAATAAAGGCACGTGAGTGGATATTTTCCCAAGAATGGTTTTGGCTGGTCATTCTGTTTGTAGGATGGAGATTTGGTTCCCAAATTAAATTTAAGGCAAGAGAGAAAGTGGGTTGGCTAAAGAAATTGTTTTGGCCGATAGTGGCTCTTTTGATATTCAGTTGGAAATTAGCATCAGTGCCGCCGGCGATTTACGTAGATGAGGCGGTGACGGGATATAGCGCTTACAGCGTTTTAATGACGGGAAAGGACGAGTATGGGAAGACTGTGCCCATATTATTTAAGTATTTTGGTTCGTGGCTTCCGGGACTGAATATGTATTATCTGGTGCCATGGATTAAAGTTTTTGGTCTGACGGAATGGGGAGTGAGAATCCCAGCCGTATTATTGGGCGTTTGGTTAATTCTGGTGTTTTATGCGGTTGTGAAACTGAAAACTAAAAGCGAAAAGGCTGCGTTTTGGGGAGCTGGTTTTTTGATAGTTGTGCCCTGGATGGTATTTAACGCCCGGTTGGCTTACGAAGAGATGATAGGGATGATTTTATGGACGGCTGGATGCGGTCTTCTGGGCAGATCAGTTGTTAAGAAGGAGTATCTGAAATGGGGAATACTGGCTCTGTCTTTGTCGACGTACACGGCTCATGTATTTCGTTATTTAACGGTGATAATCATCCCGGTTTGGGCTGTTATTCATGTAAAGGAAGTATGGAATTGGCCCAAAAAAGTGTGGTGGCAAGCTGCAGGAATATTTTTTTCAACCCAACTGTTTAATTTGATGGTAATTAATACGCCGGCTTTTTGGGTGAAGCAGGTGATATATGAAGGAGTTAGTTTATTAAAGATTTGGCAAAATTTTTGGGGACAAATAACGACTTATCTGTCGCCAGTAACGTTGTTTGTAAAAAATCCTGATATTGATATGCAGCATCAAATTCCGCAATCAGGATTGTTTAGTTGGTGGATGGTATGGCCAATATCGGCCGGATTGTGGGGATGGATAACAAAATGGCGGGAAAATAAGTGGTGGTTGGCAATAATGATTGTAAGTATCGTGCCGGCTGCCTTGTCAGGGGAATTTATTTCCGTACAAAGAGCATTACCGTTACTAATTCCATTGAGTATGGTAATGGCTGAAGGGCTAAGTAGTGTGCGAAAACCGATTTTAATCGGGTTGTGGTTATATAGTGCGATATTGGTGGGCAGAAGTTATTTTGTACTGTTGCCCGGGATCAATCAGGAAGCATGGAATTTTGGATATAAGCAACTAGCTGAAGAAACTGTTAAATATCCCCAGACAACTTTTATAGTTGATAACGGCAGAAACACCAGGAATTATATTTTGCCATTGTTTTATCTGGCATATTCGCCTACTAAATTGCAGACAGAGGTGGAGACTAATACCTTATCCAATTATTATTTTTCAGGAAAGACATTTGATGATCATAAATACGGAAACATGGAGTTTAGAGCTATTGAGTGGAAAGCGGATCCTTGTAAAGATCAGATTTTAGTTGGCGATGAACTGTCTATTTCAAAGAATCAGGCAATGGAGCATAAATTGACGTTGGCAGGCGAGGTAAGAAATAAACAAGGAAAGCTGCTTTTGCAGTGGTGGAAAACGAATCCAAAGGAGAAATGCAGTAAAATGCTCTTATGAGAGTAGCTTTGGTACACGACTATTTAAAAGAACCGGGAGGCGCAGAAGCGGTGTTGTTAATGTTAAAGGAAATGTATCCCGAAGCCGATGTGTATACGGCATACAAATTTCCTAAATACTGGGGAAGATTTTATGAAAGGATGAGCAAATGGAAAGTTTTCGAAAGCTGGGGAAAGTATTTACCATTTTTGCCGGGAGCCTTAAGTTACTACACAATTTTGTCACCCTTATTTTTTTGGTACATGGATTTGTCAGATTACGATTTGGTGATCGTGTCACAAGCTGGGGGATATTTTCCAAATGGGGTACGAATCGGAACAAAAACAAAATTAGTGACGTATTGCCATACGCCACCACGTTTTTTGTACGGGTATGATACGGCTTCCAAGGAGAGGTATAAGTGGTACTGGAGACCAATTTCGGAACTGGCTAATCATATTTTGCGAATGGTGGATTTTACATTTGCTCAGAAGCCGCATGTGTTTATTGCGAACTCGAAAAACGTTGCTAACAGAATAAGTAAGTTTTACAGGCGAAAGTCGAGTGTGGTGTATCCGCCCATAGAAATTGCAATGAATAAATTGCATGGTGATCAGGCTCGGGGAGATTACTTTTTAATTATTTCCCGAATTGTGGGAAGCAAAAACATAGAGCTGGCAGTTGAGATGGCTAATAAATACAAACTGAAATTAAAAATTGCCGGCAAACCAATCGGCACCAGCGGAAGAGAAATAGTAAAGAATATTTCAGGGTTAACAGTTGAATATTTAGGAGAAGTAGGTGAAGACGAGAAAATTAAGTTATTAAGTCAGGCCAGAGCGTTTTTGGCTTTGGAAAAGGATGCTGATTTTGGAATGACGGCTGTCGAACCGCAGGTTTATGGGACGCCGGTGATTGCATTTAGAAACGGAGGTTATTTAGAAGCGGTGATAGAAAACAAAACGGGTGTGTTTTTTGATGAACTGACCGCAGAGGGACTAAAGAGGGGAATTGATAAATTTAAGGAACTGAAATGGGACGAGAAAGTAATCAGAAAAAACGCGTTACGGTTTTCGACGGAAAATTTTAAAAAAGGAATCAGGGAGGTAATATCCGGTTTATGAAAATAGGAATTGTTTGTCCGTATGACCTATCAATTCCTGGTGGAGTGCAAAACATTGTGTTTGAGACACATAAGCGGTTGGCCAACCGGGGACATGCGACAACCATAATTTCAGTCGGACCGGAAAAAAAAGTAAATGTTCCCAGATCCGTTTTTTTTGGCAAGGCCATGCCGATTGAGTTTAACGGAGCGATGGCTTCAATGAATTTCGGCAGCTGGGCTACCGATAAACAAGTGTCGTCATACCTTAAGCAGGAAAAGTTTGATGTGGTGTGTATACACGAACCAATTATTCCGTTTTTAAATTGGGAGGTAATGAACGTTCCTGGTTTAGTAAGGGTGGGTTGGTTTCATTCAACTTCATTTGGTGACCCATTACAGTTTCCGATGGGGATTGTGACGGAGCCAATGCAGAATTTGTTGGCACTGGGCTTGCGGGGTAAGATTGCGGCTTCGCCAACAGCAAAACATGTATGGCGACGGGTTTTTACCAAAGGAGGAATAGTAATAAGTGCGGGGGTAGATGTGGCCAGGTTTACTGAGACTTCGACGGCTGATTTGGGGGGACTGGGGAGAATTAAAATTTTGTTTGTGGGCAGGTTGGATATGCGAAAAGGGGTACTGGAGATATTGAGAGCTTTTGGTGAAGTTGTAAAAAGCGTCGATTCGGAATTATGGATAGTGGGAGATGGGCCACAGTTTGAGCAGGCTTGGGAACTCGTGAGAAATACAAAAATCGGCGGCAGAGTAAGATTTGTAGGACGGGTGGCGGAATCGGAACTGGCAGGGTATTTTAAAGCTGCGGATATTTATGCGGCTCCGTCTCTTGGGGGGGAAAGCGTGGGACTGGTACTATTGGAAGCGATGGCTGCTGGAGCTCCGGTTGTGACGTATGCCAATGTGGGGTACAAATATACTTTGACAGGAACTCCATGGTCAGGGCAATTGGTACCGGTGAAGTCATATAAGAAATTGGCGGGAAGTATTATTGAATTGGCTAAATCTGCAGAACTTCGACAAAAAGTGGCCGATTGGCAAAAAGAAAAAGTGAAGGATTTTGATTGGGAGGTAGTAACTGACAAATTTGAAAATTATTTAAATGAAGTGGTAAGTAGCAAAAAATAATATGCCGGAACTACCAGAAATTGAAACAGTAAAGTTACAACTGCAAAAAGTATTAGTGGGTCAGGAACTTATAAATATTAATGTTCTTAATCAGAAAGTAATTCAGGGAGACCTGGATTTAGTTGTTAACAAAACGGTTTTGGGAGTAGAAAGAATGGGTAAAGTGCTGCTAATTAAGTTTGGAGAGAATTTGAAATTAGGATTTCATTTTAAAATGACAGGGCAGCTCATTTATGACAATGGAAAGGAAAGAGTGGTGGGAGGACACCCCACTGAAGACTTTGTAGCAAAAATGCCCAGTAGTCATACACGTGTGATTTTTTCGTTTGAGAAGGGAACATTATTTTTTAATGACCAGAGATTGTTTGGTTGGGTAATGTTAAATCCTAAGTTTGTTGATAAATTAGGACCGGAGCCGTTTGTGATGACTGATGATAAGTTTGTTGAGACATTTAAGAATGTCAGAAAGCCGATTAAAGTGGCGCTGATGGACCAGGAAAGAATATCCGGGGTGGGAAATATATATGCTAACGATGCATGTTGGGAGGCAAGAGTTAATCCCAGTACATTGGCCAAGCAGTTGTCCGCTGAACAATTAATTTTGTTGTTTGAATGCGTTAAAAAAGTTCTGAAAGAAGGAATTATGTATGGTGGGGCAACGGCGGCTGATGCCAAGTATATCGATTTGCACGGATTGGGAGGGCATTACCAAGAGCACTTTCGAGTGTATGACCGGGAAGGATTAAAGTGTTTAAGAAATGATGGGGGAGTTATCAAAAAAATTACCTTAGGCGGAAGAGGAACTTATTTTTGTCCGGTATGTCAAAATAATGAGTGAGGACCAATCATTTGATCTGAGATCAAGAGTGGGGAAGGTGGCTACTGAGGTGGGAATGGAGATATTTGCAGGCGCAAAGCAAACAATAGCGTTACTTGAAGATGTAGGGAAAATATCTGGCAAGCTAAAAACTTCTGAAGGAATGGCGAAAATGGTTGATGAATTGAAAAGACTGGCACGATGGGAATGGCCTGGAATTTCCGAACAGGAAGTGGAATTATCGGTAGAAGACGACTGGTCAGAGAGAGAAGTAGAGCTGATGAGAAAAACAGTTGTGGCTACTGCTAAGTGGATGAACTATACAGATCACGAATTGCCCTTCATATAATTGAAAAATGAACTTGTGCACGATGGGGCTAGAATGCAGGGAAGGATGGTGTGTGATCAGATGGGAAATTGTTTGGGAATAGATTTTCCTCGTTATTTGGATTTAAACCAACCTGATTCAGCATTAGTTTTGGGACTGAGTCATGAAGTGGCGCATTTTATACAGTTGAAATCTGGAGCTAATTTAAAAGAAGCGGCTTCAGTGGAACCTGACACCAGATATTATCCGTGCGAATTAGAAGCGATGAGAGTTGGAAATAACGTAGTCCTGAAGTTATTGGGTGAATATACCGATTTTATTGACGTTCCATCAATTGGAATTGTGGGAGGTTGTTTGCATTCTTTTTCGAATACAGTTTGGTCAAGTGTAGATTTGATGAGAAATTTTTTCCGTCAGCTATTAGTGCAGGAGGTTGGGAGAATTAATTGTGTGATTGAAACAGTGGATAGATAAATTTATCTATTTGGTTAGCTGAAAGTAGTTTCAAATTGTCACCAAGAAAGATTGGGCCGGAAGCGGATTTGATTAGTGATTGGAGGTGAAGTACTTGAGCAGGTGTTAGGCCGTGTGCAGGGTGGCAAATGAAAGCATCCGGATCCAAGTTCCACAAGACTTTTGTTTGTTGACGGAGTTTGAGATTTAAGGTGAGTTGGTTAAGCCGGGAAGTGTGAATTAAGTGGTTTACCGGCCATAAATACTTTAATTGAGGAATGTTAATATCATCACTGATTCGCATGGCATCAACCATACCTACAGCCGGAGCTAAGGGACAGCCGCAAGCAATGGTATAAATTGATGGATGACAGTGGACAGTAGAGAGTAAAGTTTGAAGCAAGTTGTCAGGGACTGCTGAAGTTTTGAATTCAGGATTGAAATGGCCGGCATAAAGAAAATCCAGCTTGAATAATTCAAAACCACAATCGGATAAATAATCCACGACAGAATTTAAATATTTGGTGACTTTGGGATTTTGTAGGTCTAAAACGTGACGTTTGGGATATATGAGGACATCCAAGGGACTGACTTTGGTGGCCTCCAAATTGGGGATAAACCAAGTTGGATATTTGCGATACAGATCTGAAGTAGAAGTTGCTAACAACGGTGCAAACCAAATGCCAGCTTTTAAGCCCAACTTGTGAATTTCTTTGACCAGCCATTTTGGGTTGTGAGGAAACTTTTTAGAGTTGGGGGTAAGCCAATCGCCCCAAGTGCACCAACCCGAGTCTATGAGAATGTATTCGAGGGGAAATTGCTTTTTGTTTTGCGCAATAAACCTGGCTTGGTCCAGAATTGTGTTTTCTGAAATATTGTTGCCAAACCAGTGCCAGCTGCACCAGCCTCGGGGAGGGGGTTTGTGGTTTACGGTGGGAATTTTATGAAATGGGACGGTGATTACATTTTGTCCAAAGGGTGAGGAGTAGCGAAGCGGAAGTTTGCGATTGGGACTGTTGCAGTCTGACCATGACTGCCAACCAATGAGGTTAATATCAGTCATGGCCTTTGATTACTTCATTTGGTCCGGGTATGTGGATTCTACTTAGTATTTCACGGGGTATGGGATTGGATGTGAGGTATTGGATAACTGATTGGCTGAAGTCCTTTCTTTTGGAAAGTCCCTCATTTGATTTAGCTGCTATTTGTCTGTCTTTACTGCGGGTTAGAGCTGGAAGGTTGGAATACACTGGATCATCAATCATCTTATTAATAAAATCCGTAAATTGCCATCTCCATCTGGTAACAAAGTTGTCGGGTTCAGTTCGATGTTTGTTGGCCGTTTGTTCATCTTCGATGGGGAGACGATAGCCGAGATATTGTGAGTCTCTGGAGGATCGGAAAAACGACCCCAAATGGTCGATGTAGATTTCGACACCATCACCCGTAACTGCTGCCATTGCGGGGATAATATAAGCCGAGTGGAAAAGATGCTCTTCAGAATCATCTCTGACTTTTTTTGAAAATTCTAGCGGAACAATGTCATACATCGGGTCCGGTTGAAGTTTGGCGATGGAAAGACAGATCCGAGAGATCTTGCCATCTTCGGACAGCTGACGAACTAATTTTAAGCTTTCTGGTGACAGGGCAGCATCGGGCAAATATAAAGTTCCCGGTTCTGTTTCGTCTTTCTGGATAAGTAATGCTTGATTGTATTCGAGGGTCATGTGGGGAATTTCGTATGAAGTGATGCGACAGTTTCCTATCTGGGTTTTGTGCATTTCTAATCCATAGTGTTCATCGAAACTGTTTTCCCGGGGATTGTATGGAGATAATGATTTGATTTTTTTAATTAAATTTTCCGGCAGTGTAGGGCGATTTTGGTTTGTTGAATCGACTTCTGGAATATTGTAGTATTTGGCCACTTCACGTACGAAACCTAACGGAACAATTATTTGTAAATTAGGGTTATTTTTGACTGATTGATCAAGAAATTCGACGTTGAAATGATCTGGGTCCAGATGAGAAACGCTTATAGCATTTATTTGGGGGGCAATTTGGGCTGCGGCTTCGATTGGCGATACAGGTTGGCCGTGAACATCCACAAACATTGACCAATCCTGCTGTGATCTGGGTTCTTTGGTTACCAATTGTTGAAAAGGTTTGAGAACCTTGAGAATAGGTGGAAGTTGTTTGTCTTTGTCAGCCTGATTAGCCATTAAAGCGTCTTTTAATGAAGTCGGATACACATCAATAGGGTCTCCGGTTTTTTTATTAGTGACCAATATTCCCTCAGGGGATAAATCGCAAAGTATCTTTTGGTCACCTTCGCAGATGATTACTGCGGTGTGGCTAAGAAACAATAGATCTCCATTTTCCAATTTTTTTATTTTATCAACCGTTTCTGCTAGTGGTAAACGATCGGGTTTGAAAGGAATTCGTTCAATTTTGCCAGGAGGGGCACCTTCACTGTCCATTTGGTTATTGTAGCAAATTCAGGTATGTAGATTCGTAACTTTTGATAATCATGCTTGTTTCGTGGGTTAACGAAAGAAGACGACTATTTTTTCCGAATGCGGTCAGTTTTTGGTGACTGGCTAATATTTTATTAATGGTATCGGCTAGATTGCGGGGATCTTTGGGGGTGAATAATAACCCGTTTGGGTGAGTTGGACTGATTAATTCAGGAAGGGCTGCGGCATTCGCTAAGACCAATGGTAATCCGGACGCAGCAGCTTCGAGAGAAACGATACTTTGGGCTTCGGCGGTGCTGGGCATGACAAAAATTGAAGCTTGCTGGTAAATTTTTGGTTTTTCGGTTTCGGGAACATAACCTAAAAATTTGATTTGATTATTCAACTGTAATTTTTCTGCAAGGTTTTTTAGATAGCTTTCCGCTTTGCCTGATCCGGCAAACCAAATTTCGTAACCATTGCTTATATGTTTGGCTGCTTGAATTAACGTATCCAGGTTTTTGTCAAAATCCAGGCGACCAAAATACAATATCGAGCCCCGTTTATTTATTTGTTTTCCTGGGGGTCGGAATCTTTTTGTATCTACGCCGTTACTTATGACAGAAATAGGGGTTTTAAGACCATATTTTCTCAACAAGCTTTCCATGGCATGGGTGGGGGTGATTACTTCTTGGGATTGATTGTAGAGACTCACGACCGAGCTCATTACCAGCCAAGTTACCAAAGGCTTAACAATCTCTGGATGGATTTGATTGGTGATAAATTCCGGAGGGAAATGATGAGCGCAAACAAGAGGTCTTTTTTGCATTTTAGAATACAGTTTGATTGAAGAAAAAATGTGAAGCTGTGGCTCTTGAAGGTGGATGATGTCTGGTTTAACTTCAGAGAGAGCTTTGAAAAAATAAACGGGGGAAGGAGTGAACAGGCGATGAGTTTTTTTAAATGGATTAGTCAGCGATGGGACAAAGTGAAAATATAGTTTTGGTGAAACTAAAGGGTGTGAACGAACTTGTTGTTCGGGATATTCAGGAAGAAAGACGTGAATTTCGTGGCCCAAGTCAGCCAGTCCGGAAGTGATGGTGGCTGCGTTTATACCCACACCGCTGGTGTATGGAGGAAAGGAAGAGGTGATAAAAGCTAGGCGCACAGCTATAATTGTACCGCATGAATGAGAGGGATGGATATAATATTGAAACATCAGTAGCTGAGATGGGCCATGATCCAATTGCCATGACGGCAAGAAAGGCGTTGGATGCACTGAGATCAGAAAGAACATCTGATCCGAAAATGATCACGATTGAGGTTTTTCAGGGTTGGGTCAGATCTGATCCAAAAATGCCTGATCAGAAGTTGGTTCTGACCTGCCCGGATTATAAAAGTGCCAGGAGGTTGAGGGATAAATTAATTGATCCAGATGTTTCAATTGTAGTGGCACATCCCCATAATTTGCCTTTTGGACAATCAGAAAAAATTGGTGGGGTAGTGGATGCGCATGAAGCTTCGCATGTGGGCTATGATGCGGATGGGGTGGTGACAGGAGAAATAAGTACTAAAGTGTCAAAAACCACAGGTATGGCACACTATGGAGATGTGGGAGATAGGTTGCGGGATCTGGCTAAAGAGGTGGGGGTGCTTTTGGGCGTGCCAAATGTTTCCAGGCCGGAGTATTTGACAGCTGAAGATCATGAAGCCATGAAAAAAGTGCTGACGGAAACGTTGGCCAATAGGGCAAATTTGATGGGAGAAATGGGAGTTTTGGTGGCATCTTTTGCGGCTGCGGGAGAGAGTAATCGACCAGAAGAAGGTGTGTATGCGATTCACCACGTGGAGGGGGAAATTGTGTTGAATAAAAAAGAAATCGAGGAAGTAATGAATGCGGCTGGGTTGAAAGTTTTGGAAATGAATCCGGGAATGGCACCAAAAACTCAGATGGTGGCTGCAGTGAGCGCATTTAAGGCAGTATTGATGACTTCTTTGGGGGGAGACAAGTTTAAACAAGTAATGGTAGATACAATAATTCCGGCTGCTCACAAAGCGCTGGGAATTTTGGATAAAATTTTGCCCAATAAACAAAATCAGGAGAAAGAAGTCTTGAGGGCGGCCGGGATAGGGAGCAGATTTGAAGGTGAGCCTGATAGATATGTGGTGGTAGCTAGAAAAATGAGCCATGAAGATTGATAAATTGGAGCTGAAAAATTTTAGGAATCATGACAAAAGAGCATTTAGTTTTGGGGATAAGACGGTGATTGTGGGGGAGAACGGAAGCGGGAAGAGTAACATTTTGGAAGCCATTTACTTACTGGCTACCGGAAAAAGTTTCAGAGCAGATACTGATTTGGAAATGGTAAATTATGAAAGACAGTTTTTTAGGGTTGACGGGAAAATTAAGGACAATGGTGACTTGGGAGTACTTTTGAATGAGGGGAGGAAAAAATTTGAGGTGAACGGAATATCAAAGCGAATGATGGATTTTGCGGGGAGATTAAAGGCGGTTTTGTTTGGACCGACGGATTTGGATTTGATAACCGGAAGCCCGTCTATTAGACGGAGATATCTGGATTTTGTGATTATGCAAACGGACAGGGAGTATCGCAGAAGCCTGATAAGTTATGAAAAAGGTTTACGGCAAAGAAACAAGATTTTGGAAAATATCAGGGAAGGATTAGCCGAGCGAAATCAGTTATGGTTTTGGGATAGATTACTGATTAAGGAAGGGGGATACATTACACAAAAGAGAGAGGAATATTTAGATAAAGCAAATAAAAGCGGAACTCGATACAAAGCTGTATATGATAAGAGCGTTATTTCAGAGAGCAGATTAAAGCAGTATGAAGTGGAGGAAGTGGGGGCTGCGGTAACTTTGGTGGGACCTCACCGGGATGATTTTACAGTTGAGATGAGTGCAAAAGATATTTCAAAATACGGCTCAAGGGGAGAGCAGAGAATGGCAGTGATGTGGCTGAAGAAAAATGAATCGGAATATTTAGTTACAGACGAAGGGGTTCCGGTTTGGCTGTTGGACGATATCTTTTCAGAGCTTGACCACCACCACCGGGAAGAAGTAGAAAAGGAAGTAGAACGGCAGATTAAGAAAGGCGGACAAATAATTATGACGACTGCCGATCCGCATGTAGTGCCTAAGGGTTGGGATATAATTGAAATGTGATTAGTTTTTCAAAGGAGGATTTAAAAAAGCTGTGGAAGCCGAAAAGCGATTCTTCCGGTGAGGATAACGGACAGGTAACGATAATCGGAGGATCGAGCTTGTTTCATGGAGCTCCGCTTTTGGCGATTAAGGCCGCCAGTAGGATGGTCGACATGGTATTTTTTTCCAGTCCTGAACCGGAAATGGGGGAAATATCCAAGTTTAAATCCGAACTGTCGTCGTTTATCTGGGTGCCGTGGACAGAAGTCGAAGAGTATGTGAGAAAATCGGATGCGGTGTTGATTGGGCCAGGGTTAATGAGGTTTCACAAAGAAAATGGTAGAGCAGAGGTTTTACGAAGTATTAAGGAAGACGGGGTGTTTGATGATAAAGGTACGGAAACGAGAAGTATTACCAAGTATTTATTGCAAAAATATCCGGATAAAAAATGGGTGATCGACGGGGGAAGTTTACAAGTATTGGACTCTTTGTGGATTCCCAATGGATCCGTGCTGACACCCAATAAAAAGGAATTGGAGATATTGTTTAAGTTGCAGAATAATAGTGTGGAAAAGATTGAGGAGGTGGCGAAAGAATTTAATTGTGTGATCTGTGATAAAGGACCGACGTCTTACGTAACAGATGGGCAGACGACTTACGAAATAACCGGAGGAAATGCCGGACTAACTAAAGGAGGGACTGGAGACACATTAGCAGGAATGACGGTGGGTCTTTTGGCTAAAAATAGTTCTTTGCTTTCAGCCGCTGCAGCAGCGTTTGTGGTAAAAAAGACAGCTGAAGCATTGTATGAGAAAGTGGGGTACAATTTTAATGCCGATGATGTGGCTGATGAGGTATTTGCTACTCTTTTTAAACTGGCGAAAGAATCTGATAGCAAACAGTAGATTGAAAAAGGGGAATGATGATGTATGATTTTTCGGTATGAAAACGGTCTTTGATGTGGTTGTGGTGGGGGCAGGTCCGGCGGGGATATTTGCGACTCTGGAACTTTTGAAGCTTAAGCCAAGGTGGAAAATTGCCCTGTTGGATATGGGTAACAGTTTGACTAAAAGGAAGAAAAGCGAAGTCATGAGTGGTTTTGGAGGAGCAGGAACATATTCTGACGGGAAACTGCAATTTACTCCTAAGTTGTCCCATGAGCGGACGTTTCATTTAATTACTCCGGATAATTATCAAAAAATATTGGACTATATTGATGATATTTTTGTGAATGATTTTGGTGTGGTGGCGGAAGAATATCCTAAAAACAAGGAAGAAGTTGATGAACTGGTGGAAGCGGCTGAACGCAGGGGAATGGAGCTTATTGTGAGGAGAGCCAAACATGTGGGAACGGACTTACTAAGAGAAGTGATGATCAAGATTGAGAAATTATTTGTTAAAAGCGGTGTCAAAATGATGATGAATACTAAAGTGGTGGATTTGTTGATTGAGAAGGGAAAGTGCGTGGGGGTTGAAATGGACAGAATGGAAAAACTTAAGGCTAAAAGGGTTTTGTTATGTCCGGGAAGAGTGTCGACAAAATGGCTGCAGGAATTGTCCGACAAGCGAGGCATTAAATATGTTTACGATATGGTGGAAGTTGGGGTGAGAGTTGAAGTGCCTGCTTCAGTGATGCGCAAATATGCGGAAGCCTTGTACGAAATCGTGTTTAAAATACATACTTCAACTTATGACGATACCATGAGAACTTTTTGTACTTGTCCAAATGGGTTTGTGGCGCGAGAGGATTACCGGGGGTTTGTGTGTGTTAACGGGCATTCATATTCCGACAATTTGGGAACAAACTCAAACTTTGCTTTTGTAAGCGAGGTGAGATTAACCGAGCCAGTTGAAAATTCGATTGCATATGCTGAGTCGATTGCAAGATTAGCCTCGACAATTGGGGGAGGAAAACCAATACTGCAACGGCTGTGTGATTTGAGAAAAGGAAGGAGAAGCACTTGGTCACGATTGAAAAATTCCATAGTCAGACCATCCTTAACTGATGTTACTCCGGGGGATATATCAATGGCATTGCCGCATCGGATTGTGGTGGATATTATTGAAGGTTTAGAGAAATTGGAAGAAATGATGCCTGGGGTGGCTGACGGGTCAACATTGTTATACGCTCCTGAAGTTAAATTTAGGTCGTCTAAAGTCGATACAACACCTGATATGCAATCAACATTGCCAAATGTATACGTGGCTGGGGATGCATCTGGGCTTTCGGGAACAATTACAGGGGCGGCTGCAACAGGAATAATGGCAGCCAGGGGAATGGCGTCTTGATATTTACCGCAAAATTACCGTATCATTGGGGTAACTAAAATGTATATCCCAAAGTACACCATCACAACACAAATATTGAAGGATATCGGACGGGTGGAAGCGGCCAAAGAGGTAATCGAAAGTGCACCACTGGTGCCTTCGTGGGAGGCAAAGTTTAGGGATGACGCAAGCTTTAGGGCGGCGCATTACGGAACGGCTTTGGAAGGGAATGATTTAACTGCCGGAGAAGCCAAGCTAATTTTTGATCACGGGGTAACTAATTTTTCTGAAGCTGAGAAAGCGGGTATTGCGGCCAGAGAACGAGATGTACAGGAAGTAATTAACTACCGAAACGTATTGGAGTTTATTAATAAAACCAAATTATCGCTGACTTCTCAGGGCGGAAACGGTGAGGGTCAGGAATTTGTTTACTCACAAGAACTACTGTGTGAGATTCATCGATTAGTGGTGGATAGGGTAGTACAGTCCAGTGAAGCCGGAGTACTTCGTTCAAGACAAGTGGTTTTGCGCAATTCGATTACTGGTGAAATTGGATTTAGGCCGCCAACACCTCTGGAGGTGCCATTTTTGATTGAGGATTTTTTCAGATGGCTAAACAGCGATTTCGGCCGTAAGGAGCATCCGATTTTGAGGGCGGGAATTACGCATTATGTGCTGGCCGCGGTGCATCCGTTTATTGAGGGAAATGGGAGAACGGCCCGGGCGATGGCAACTTTGGTGATGTTTGCCGAGGGATATGACATAAAGAAGTTTTTTGCATTGGAAGACTATTTTGATAAGCACGCGGATGAATACTTTGGAGCTTTGATGGAGGTGTCAAACCAATCACCAAAATTGGAGGATCGGGATTTGACGCCTTGGCTTATGGTATTTACGAAAGCGTTGTCGATGGAACTGACCCGGATAAAAGACAAAATTCGCGAACTGTCTGTGGATATAAAAATGAAGCAGAAAATGGGCCGTCAAGTGACATTGTCAGAGCGACAAATGAAAATAGTGGAATATCTGCACGCTAATGAAGCTATTTCGATGGCTGAGGCCAGGGGGGTGCTGACTATGGTGTCTGAGGACACCATATTGCGGGATCTGAAATACTTAATGGAGAAGGGGGTTATTTCTAAAAAAGGGTCGACAAAAGCGGCTAAATATATTTTAAAAACATGACACTGGCTGACCAACAAATGTTTTATGTGATGCTGGCATTGCCCACATTATTTGGGTTGACACTGGTGGGAGAGGGTATGTACAAAATGGTGCATTATGAGTCCGGTTGGGCGAGTGTGATTATGGGATGTGTATTTTTAGCGGTAGTGGCATTTGGATATTTTTATTTGCGAGGCATTTTATAATCAATTATGAAATTGGTGTGGGTGATTTTTGCCGGGCTGGTGATGGCAGAAGCTCTTAATTTTCCGGGAATAGTTTTTTTTGGATTGTCGGCTTTGTTACTGGTTGTTCATATTGTGAACAGTTTGGGATGGAAACGGGGCGGACTTTTAGTGTGTTTGGCTATGTTAATCGGGTGGATAGCTGAAGTGGAGGGATTGCGAAGCGGAACAATTTTTGGAGGGAGATATGTGTATAGAATGGCATCAGAGTGGTCGATGCTGTCGGTTCCACTTCCAGTGATTCTGTACTGGGGGATATTTATTTATTCGGGGTTCTTTGTGACTAAGGCGGTGCTTCGAGGTCGAGGCGGGATCTTGAAGACAGCCTTAGTGAATGCAGGGGTGGTAACTGCGATTGATCTGTTTATGGATCCGATAGCAGTTGCTAAAGGAAAGTGGACGTGGTTGGACGGGGGTGAGTATTTTGGGATTCCTTGGGGAAATTTTGTGGGTTGGTTTGCGGTAGCGTTTGTGACGACAGTTATTTATGAGTTGTTGACCCAAAAATGGGCGGACAAGTTTTTAAGCGATAAGGAAGTATATTTGCCACCGATCGTGGGTTATTTTACATTGTGGTTATCATTTGTAATCACGAGTTTGAAATTAGGAATGAGAGAACTGACAGTTATGGGAACGGTGGCAATGTTGCCTGTTATTATGACGAGTCTTTGGGGGTGGAGATTAGTTAGAACTTTGGGAAAAAATCAGAAGTAGTACTTTGTCTCGGTCAGAAGCAAGTAGCCGGTATCGATCGGGAGGGGGATTTAGAGATTCTAGCCGCCAGCGGTGTGTAATTAATAAAATATCATTTGATTTGCTAAAGTACTGCGAGAAATCAGGTGTTGGCAAATCGTTGACTGTTTTTCCGGAATAGAAAACGGCAGCTGGCAAAAAACGATCGTCAATGTACAATTCTTGAAGATAACCAGAAGCGGCGCGAGATAAAATTGCCTCATCAGAAATGTAGGCCGGAATATCAATAAAGCTGTACCAGTTTCTGGAAATCTGGGGCAAACAAATTATCAATGCCAAGGTGATAATTATAGTTGCCGCAAGACGTGAAGAGAAAAAGATTTGAAGCACAGATTTTAGAAGGGTTAACGAAATTATAATTAGAAAAGGGAAAACGGGGATTAAATGCCAAATTTGACTGCGTGAGGACAAAGCAAATGGAGCCAGAAAGAAAACAATGAATGTCAGAGCGCCAATTAATTGCTTTGAGTGAGGAATATTTTTTAAAAAAATAATTAATGGAAGCGAAAGCACGGCTGGTTTAAAAAATGCTCCAATTCCTTCATGAAGGTAGGTTTTTACTAAAAGAATGTTTTGCCAAATTGAAGTTTGTTTTTCAATTTTTGGCAAGCCAATGGTGAAGTATTTAAAGATGTAATTTGGATAGTAAAGAAGTTGCGAAATAAACCAGACAGTTAGAGAGAGCAAAAAGACGGCTGATGATATTAAAAATGATTTAGTTTTAATGATCGGCGAGTTCCAAAACAGGATAACCAAAGCAGGAAGAATGGTGAAGGGAACCAAGGTTTTGGTTAAGAAAAGCAGGATCAGTGATAGCGATAATGGCAAAAGGTACTTTTTGTTTTCGGATGCAAGTATGGCGAGATAGAAAGAGGTAAGAAAGAAAAAGGTGAGAAATATGTCCAGGTTTCCGGAACGGGCTCGGGAAAGAAACCAGGGTGAAGACAGAAGAGTGATTGCGCTTGCCAGGCCGACAGACGGAGAGGAAAGTTTTTGACCAATTCGAAATATCAGAGCCAGAGTGGCAAGCCCAATGACTGCAGATGCGGCTCGGGATCCAAATTCATCGACGCCAAAGATTTTTTGGGAGATGGCTGTTAACCAAAAACCGGCAGGCGGGTGGTCGACAAACGGTTGATTGTTGAATTTTAGATTTAATAAATTTCCTGAGTTAATTATATTTTTGGAAATAGCTGCATACCAGGCCTCGTCGAAACTGGTGAGCGATGACGCTCCAAGTTTATAAAATAGAGGTATTGAAAAGAAAAGCAGAAATATTGGTATGATAAACACGTTTCTTGGGTTCATAGTTGTATTATAACGGGTATAATTGGGTTATGACCTTTGATGAACTGGCGCGGTATTTGGAAAAACTAGAGCAGGTTTCCGGTCGGCTTGAGATGACTAGAATATTGGCTGAACTTTTTTCTAAAGTAGATGCTCAGGAAGGGAAAGTGGTGGCATATTTAAGTGGCGGGAAGTTGGGGCCAAAATATGACAGTCCGGATACCGGGGTAGCCGAGAAGCAGGTAATCAAGTCTATAAAGTTGTTAGGGGAAAGTGATGTGGAGAAGGTGTTTAAGCAGGAAGGGGATTTAGGCAAGACAGTGGAAAGAATAAAACAAGAGCTGAACGATTCGGATAATAAGAATTCAAAATCTGAAATTGACGATGTTTATAAGAACCTGTTAAAAATTGCACAAGCATCAGGGGAAGGAAGTCAGGAAGAGAAGATAAAGTTGTTAAGTAATTTGATGGACGAATTGTCTCCCAGAGAAGCAAAGTATGTTGTAAAAATTATTTTAGGAAAGATGCGGACTGGTTTTTCAGACATGACCGTTTTGGACAGCTTGTCATGGATGATTAGGGGGGATAAGAGTTTGAGAAACGAAATTGAAAGAGTATATAACGTACGAGCTGACTTGGGAGAAGTGGTGAAATTGGTTAAACAATCCGGGGAGAAAATAAAAAATATGACCATGACTCCCGATGTGGGTACGCCGATATTGGTGGCTCGGGCAGAAAGAGCCAAAAGCCCGGCTGAGATTTGGGAAAGAAATGGAATTTCTGCGGCTGAACATAAGTTGGATGGGCTACGAATCCAGGCCCACGTTAAAAAAGATCAGGTTAAACTTTTTTCCAGAGGACTTGATAATGTAACCTCGATGTATCCCGATATTGTGGACGGATTAAAAAACCAAGTGCACAAGGAGTGTATTTTGGACGGGGAGATGATTGCGGTTGATAAAAATGGCAGATATTTACCATTTCAGGAGACGGTGCAGAGAAAACGTAAATATGACATTTTAGAGATGATGAGTAAGGTACCACTTAAATATTATGTGTTTGACTTATTGTTGGTGGAGAGTGAAAGTTTAATAGACGAACCTAACGAAAAAAGGTGGAAGAAATTGGAACAAGTCGTGGATAAGGGAGAAGTGGTGAGGTTAATGCCTAGGGAAATAGTCAGATCCGAAACGGAAATTGAAAAGTTTTTCAGAGCATCGTTAAAAGAGGGGACGGAGGGAATCGTAGTAAAGAAACTAGATGGAGTTTACAGGTCAGGAAGCAGGGACTTTAATTGGATAAAGTATAAAAAAAGCTACGATGAGTCCGGAGTAGCCGACACTATTGATGCAGTGGTTATGGGGTATGACGTGGGACAGGGAAAAAGATCCGGGTTTGGTATCGGAGGATTTCTGATTGGCGTGCAGAAGGGAAATTCAGATAAGTATTTAACGATTGCAAAAATCGGGACAGGGCTTACGGATGAGGAGTGGAAAGAATTGAATGCTCGGTGTCTGAAAATCAGAACTTTAAACAAGCTGGACAGTTACGAAGTGACTAAGCAGATGGAGTGTGACGTGTGGGTGGAGCCGAAAATTGTGGTGGAAATAAAATGTGATGAAATAACCAAGTCTCCCATGCATACGGCCGGATACGCTCTGAGATTCCCCAGGTTAGTAGAATTCAGAGAAATGAAAGTGGAGGATATCGCCAGTGAAAAGGAAATCGAAAGGTTATACAAATTGCAGGAGACCGACAGACAGAAAGGGGGTGGAGTAAGTGAAGACGATGTTTAATCTGGAAGAGAAGACAGCAATTGCAACTTGTTACATTCCCGTATTAGGGGTGTTGCCAGCACTGGTTTTTTTGATAACGGAAAAAAATCCAAAAGTAAAATGGCAGGCGTGGCAGGCAGTACTCATTTGGGCAACAGTGTGGGCTGCCGGGTGGCTTTTGGAGACCAGTATGTTTTTGCGACAGCTAACCCCAGCGATTAATTTGGGAGGTATGATAGCTTTGCCATTGTTTTTGCTAATCAAGGCTTCATCAGGGGAAACTGTTAAGTTGCCCTTTTTGGGTGAATTAATTGATAAAATACTAAAGAAGCCATGAAGTTAATTTTAGGATTGGGAAATCCGGGGGCAGAGTATATAAATACTCGGCACAATGCCGGGGTGGTGTTGGTTGATAAAATTTACGAGTTGAAATTTATGAGTTATGAGTATGGATTCAGGAGAAAAAAGGATATTAGCGTATATGAGTCAAATGATTTGGTATTGGCAAAAACGGCCAACATTTTTATGAATGAGTCGGGAAGGATTATTCAGGAACTGCGCATGATGAATTGCGAATTTGATCAGCTGTATGTGGCACATGATGATTTGGATATCAGACTGGGAGAGTACAAAATTCAGTTTGAGAAAGGGCC
The DNA here is from genome assembly GCA_001773775.1 of Candidatus Amesbacteria bacterium RIFOXYB1_FULL_44_23. Taxonomy (GTDB): domain Bacteria; phylum Patescibacteriota; class Microgenomatia; order CAZETR01; family Amesbacteraceae; genus MEXR01. The sequence goes on from MEXR01000023.1 coordinate 23,331, forward strand.
AAAGGAACACAATGGACTGCTTTCGATTGAACAGGCATTGGGGACAAAGGAATTTTGGAGGATCAGATTGGGTATTGATAATCGGCAAGCTACAGACAGTTGGACCGGGGAGCAGTATGTGCTGGAAAAGTTCAGCAAAGATGAAAAATTAATCCTGGATGCGACCATAGAAAGGGTAATCGGTGAGTTGGCGATCAAATAACCATAATTTGTGGGGGCACAAATTCAGGGAGGAAATTTTAAAAGGATTGGTAGTAAACGTGATACTGCGAAACGCAGGTTTGGGAGCAGTGAATATTTTTTTGCCGGTGTTTTTATACAGAGTAGGTGGGATATATTTGGCTGTTGCATATATGGTGTGGGGAAGGATTCTGGAGGTAGCTTTTGGAGACAAGATTTGCAGAATTATTGGAAAAATTGGTTTTAAAAAATCGGTAATTATATCTTCTGCGGCATTGGTGATTTTACTGCTACTGCTGCAGTTGTGTGAGGTGACCGGATTTTGGGGTTGGGCTATTCTGGCTGAGACATTGGCTCCCATTGTGGCTTTAATGTATTGGGTGCCGCACCATTTGTTATTTTTGGAAACTGAAGATAAGAATTATGGTAAAAACAGCGGAATATTGGGAGCGGTGGGTACTTGGAGTGCGGTGATTGGGCCACTACTGGGGGGAGCAATAATTGTCGGTTTTGGATTTGGGACACTGTTTGGGTGGGGAATGCTAACGGTGGTAATTTCCATGATCCCCATTATGTTGCTCCCGGAAGAAAAGGTAGTTTGGAATTTTAATTGGGGCAACTATTGGAATAAAGTTGAGAATAAATGGTTTAGAAGGGATTTTTGGGTGTACGTGGGTTGGGGGATTGAGGGAATAATGATTGACTGGTTCTGGCCGATTTTTCTTTTGACCCGGCTTTCGGGATCAGATCTGCATTTGGGAGGATTTAAGACTCTGGTACTGCTTTTTACCAGCGTGCTGCTGCTTTTGATTGGTAAAAGATGTGACACACAAAAATATAATTTAACCTGGAAGGTAGCAATGTTTGTTTTGGCCCTGATGTGGTTTGCCAGAGGATGGATATCAAATAAGTTTGGACTATTGGGACTGGATGTGATGTATGGCTGGACTGGTCTGTTTTGGTTTTTCCCGCTAGGAGTTTATGGATTGTGGAGAGCCAGGTCAGGGCAAAAGACATTGTATATGGTGGAAAGAGAAACGGCACTTAATATCGGAAGGGTATTGGCTGCTTTGGGGGTAGGATTTCTGGCAGCAGCCGGAATGGGCTGGGAGTGGATGGCCGGAATCGGAGTTATTGGGGTACTATTGACAGGATTTGCTCCGGGATTGGAGAAAGAAAATTTCAAAAACGAGAAGTAAACATGTGGATTGTTAGAAGGGTTTGGCTAAATGAATGGGTTGCGATGTAGATGTTAATATGGAGGAATAGCTAATTAATGTTGGTCGAAATTTAATATTTACCAAAATGGATCAGATACTTGAGATTTCAGTGAACACTGATGTTAGCAGTGAAGCAGTGAGGTTAGAGCGGGGCCTGAGTCAATACGAGATCGAAAAATCTTTGGGGGAGCTAGTGGGTAAATCCAGAGTTGAGAGAAATTTTGTAATCCGGGAGCAAATTTTCGGAAAATATAAAGAGATTAATGGTGATCCTCCAAATATTGTATCAAGGGATGTCTTTTTAACTAGATATCCTCCCCCCGAAGTGGTAGCCAGTCGCATTGCACCCGCTTTGTCCAGGTTTTGTGATGAGCAGGAAGAAAGGATTGTGCAAATACCGGATTTGGCAGAGCGAGAACGGCAGGGCTATAGATTGGCGGCTGCAAGTTATTATTTAGGAATTTTAGGTCATCAGTTCTCTGATGGAAACGGGCAAACCAATAGATCAGTTTCAATGTCATATATTAGACAATTTTGCCCAAGTAGAGATGGGCATTATTTACCGATAAAGTATTCAAAGGAGTGGGGAGAGGGTAAGAGCATGGGTGGTTTTTCTCATTTTGTTTTGGAGGACGCAGGTGAGGTGATACCAGTAGATATAAAAGAAGAAGATTTTGAACTATACAAAGTTATGAAAGTTGGATATCGACAAATATCCGATGCAATTTCTAAAGACGTTGATGAGGCTGCCAACCAGGGGAGGGTCGGTGACTTTGTTAATATTCGACAGGGAAGGTTGGTGGAGTACGTAGATAGATTAGTGTCGGCAGGAGTAGATCCGGAGATGTTTAAGGAGTTGGATCTTTCATATGATGCTTATCGAATCAGAGCTGAGGTGACACATTTGTTACTGGAAAAATATCCTCATGGATATTTTGGACCGGATACTAATTATGGACAGGTTAAGGCTAATACAGTGATAGCGTTGACGGACACTGATGAGGGAAAACGGGCTATGGATGAATATATTCGATATGGGACAAAAGCCTTGGCACAATTTCAGACACAAACAGGGAGAGAGGATGTGTCAAAGATATATGAAAGATCATCAAGGGCGTTGGAGGTGATTGAGACTGAATTTGATCGGCTATTGAGAACTGAAGACGAAGAAACCCATAAAAGAAAATATGAATCTGCTAGGAGTCGAAGCGTGGAGTAGAATTAGGGCATGAAATCGCTGAAACAATTATTAGATGATAAGGTGGGGGTTGATAAGAATAAGTATGTTTCCAAAGAGTACCAGGATTACGGTTATAGGCTGGCGATGGAGTTAGGAGACGAAAGACACAAGTCTTTATACATTAAATTGGCAAAAACCGCAGACCGGGCGGTTTTGGAACAATGCCGTTCTTTTGTATTGGATTCCAATGCTCACAATAAGGGGGCACTGTTTATGTGGAAGATGAAACAGTTGAGAGAAAACAAAGCTGGAAAGTAGGTTTTTACGACTTGGGCGACTTGATTGTTGACTTGTTGTCTAAGTTTGGGTAGTGATTTCTTACAACCAGTTGAATATGCGTATTTTTGAAGTTCGGGGAGGAGGATACCATAATTATTAATTGAAAAACAAGAGTTGAATTTGATTAATAAAAGTGGGAAATTGGCTCCGAAATGGTTGATAGGTTGAGCGGTGCTGAGCGAAGACAAGAGCGGGCTTTATTATATGCATTGCAGAAGAACCCTGTAGTTGGAGAAATATTGGAGCAGGGAAAAGTCAAGATTTCGGTAGAGTATAAGCTTGGGCTTTTAAATTGGGGAATTGTGAAGCCTAGAGATGGGTTGAGTAGTGCAGAGTTGTTTGGAATTAAGGACTGCGTAGGGGTAAAGGTGACAAGAGAGGCTGAACAAGCCGGGGATCAGCGGATTAAAATAGCTGAAAGATTGGGTGTGGGGCCAAGACAAGTGGCGGTTTTGACTGTGCGAGAATTGGAAGACTGGTTACAGTTTTATCATCAAATAGGAGACTCTGGGTTGTGGTGTAGTTTGGGGAGAAAGGTATTGGATTTTAGCGGATTAGCAAAAATGACGGAGACTGGTTCGGAAAGACTGAGAACTCAAGCTATAAATTGGATGGAGGATGCGGAGGGCTTTTTCAGACGACATGGTGTTGTGGGTCATCGGGAAAACGGGTTGATTGACTGGGAATTGGTGGACGAGAACGGCCAAAATCGGGCTGTGCCAATTGGGTTAATCAGAGAAGCTAGGTTAGATGGGCAAGTGTTGGAGGAAAAAGTAGGAAGA
>MEXR01000024.1 GCA_001773775.1 Candidatus Amesbacteria bacterium RIFOXYB1_FULL_44_23
TGTGGCATCACAACTACTGAAGGCATCTGAACAAGCTGCGATGGGTATGGAGGCTAAATATATCAGGTTTGACTGCCGGGCTGATTATAAAGAACTAATTGAATTTTATATACACCGGGGTTATATGATTGTCGGGAAAATAATTGATACCGAAGACAACAACAATGTTTACTACCTGATGGAAAAAAGGCTGGGCGAAAAGCTGCAGACGACTCTCAATTAACAGGGATGTTTTGACAAAACTAGATTTAAATGCGGATAAACTTATAAACTGACATCCCAATTACTTGGTAACAAGCACGTCTTTGGCTGTGTAAGTATCGCTTCCGGTTAGATTGGAATAATTAAGAATTGCGCCTTTTAACGTGACACCCTGGGATGGGAAATTGTTGGAGAAAAATACCATGATCCGGATTTCTCTGAAGGTTTTTTTGGGCATGAAAAACTGCCAGGTGAGGACGTCTTTGTCGATAACACCGCCGGAGGAGTCCCCCACGATCAGTCCGGGAGGAATATTCTGAGTTAATTTAGCGTTGACGTCGATATCGAAAGGATTATCGATCGAAATGATTATCAGTCTGTCAGAACCATTTGGGGTGTTATTAAAGACTTTAGTGCCGATGGGATAGGCGTAGTCAGGGATAGTTTGACCCGGATCAATGACCTGACTTTCGGCCGGAGATTTAGTGGGGGTAATTTGATTTCGGGTCTGGGGAGAAACAACGCTACTTTTGGGTTGATTAATTTTGATAAAAACCAAATAAGCAGTAAGGGAAATAAATGCCAGAGTCAGAACAACACTTTGAAATATGAAGTTTTTATTCACGCGTCCTGATTTTACATCAATTTATATCCGTTTCAATTTTGTTTGATACAATCAAGGAGACAACTATTTGATTTAACATGTCTAATATTCTGGTTGCGGTAAGCAGTGTTTTGGCTTTTGTATCATACATTGTATATATAGTAGCCATCCTCAAAGGGGAAGCCCGGCCGCATCGGACAACAAGGTTTGTTCTGGTAATAATCACCAGCCTGGCAATGGCTTCGCTTCTGGCTTCCGGAAGCAGTGTGGCGATTTGGTTGTCGGCGGTTTTTACAATTGGCTGCATTGTCATTTTTGCCCTGAGCATAAAATACGGGATGGGCGGATGGGCAAAAGCCGATATTCTGTGTCTGGTAATTGCTCTGGCCGGAATAGTGTTTTGGAAAGTAACCTCCAATCCCACATACGCATTACTGGCATCAATAATGTCTGACCTTGCAGGGCAGATACCAATGCTGATTAAAACCTACCGCTTCCCGGAAACTGAAGTCTGGACATTCTATGCGTTGGATGTTCTAGCGGCAGGGCTGAGTATCAGCGCCATAACTCAACGAACTTTTCAGGAACTGGCATACCCGAGTTATATCGTTTTTATTGATGGTATAACCATAATCTTTATTTTAAGAAAACAAATAACTTCCAAAGTTGAGCAGTTGCTGCCTGGTTGACGAACTTATATAACTAAAATGCTGCAAAATAACTTACTCTGATCGAGGGCTTCTCTAATAGAATTTTCACCTTCAGTATTGAGCCCTTTGACGATAATTCTTATTTCAAATCCATTTTCAGTTTCAGTATGTACATCTCTAATGTTGCCGCCATAATTGGCGATTGTACCTGACAGTAAATCCAGTATTCCTACGCGATCCTCTTTTCCGGTTACCAGAATAGTGGACAGACCGATTTGATTTTTGGTGACCCCAAATTCATCTAATAGACCAGTAACCTTACGGACATCCAAAAATCCACCTCCAACCAGATGGTATAGCTGTTCGATGCTTTTAACCCGATTATCCACTCTGTCTATGCCTCTAATTATTTTGTTAACTAAACTTTTTCCAAGATCTTCTAGCAAGAGCAGTCCTCTTGGAATGAGTAATTCTTCCAGCATTTTTTGTCCTTTGTTTCTTAGGGATTGTTCTTGTGACAATAGTTGGACTTTCTCAAGTTTATTTTTGCTTATCGGAAGACAATACTTGAACAGACTCCCATCAATTTCCGTTGACGAATCCAGGGTCGGAACTACTTCGGCCGTGGATCCCACAGGCAGAACAACTGTTATGGGAAATTGTTTACCATCAATTAAGAGGACAGGGTTTTTTAAAGCCAGGGACATATCGACTCTGCATAGCAAATCAACGCCGGTGCTTTGTGGCGGCAGAAACAAAGCTCTTCCTGAGGGAAGAAAGACTGGTTTAAGCAAGGTGTGACGAGCGGTAGAATCAATACTCATTCTGTAAGCGATACCTAAATTGTTAAAGGCTTTCATCTCTGGTGTCATAATTGCCACCTCTACAGGCCCATCGGGCGAGACGATTGTTGTTTGCAAGGCCTGATAATTATTTTCAGCGGGGTTGGCTATGCAATCTTTAAACTGGTCAACTAAAACCTGACCGTTCCATTGATTGTGAATTCGTTCTAATGCCCTGTAGCAATCTTCTTTGCTGTTTACGATTACCCCGATACTCACTAAGTCACTAATCCCAAGGAGGTCATTCGGACTACATTCGCCGCTAAATATCTTTCTCTCCTTCTTTTCAAATGTTGAATTTCTGCCCTTAAATCTGATGCCCACGTCACAATTTAATCCGGTTGCCGCAAACAACGCTTCAATTCCCGACTTTAAATGCAGATAACATTCGGGTCGAGTTCTGGGATCTTGATTTATTTCCTGGCCGATTTTGGCGTACATTTCCGGATTAAGATACATAAAAGACAGATCGCTTAATTCCTCTCTAGCCACCCACATGCCCAGGCTTTCAGCCAATTCCCTATACACAAGATCGGTTTCAAGTGAGATGGCTTGTTGTTTTGATTCCGGCATAGAGCCCAGAGTCCGCATATTGTGCAGTCTGTCGGCTAATTTTATTAGTCCGGTGCCAGCGTCGATGTGAGATCGGGAGGTGACTTGTTTTAACGTTTCCAATTCTGAATCAAATTTTGATACGCCTCTGACCCATGCGGCAACCCTGTCTCCCCATCTGCCAGCAATATCCTCCAGGGCCGTATCAGAGTCCTCAACGGTGTCATGAACCAGTCCAGCAGCCTGGAATTCATCCTGTGTCAATCCCCACCCAGCCAAAATATTAACGACAGCCATCGGGTGCTCAATGTACATTTCTCCAGATCGTCTTCTTTGTCCCCTATGGGCTATTAACGCCCACCCCAAGGCTGTCCCAACATATTTATTTCGAGGGTGAAACCGGACATAAGCTTCCAGTTCGTCTGGGGATAAGCCCTCCGTAACCCTTTCAGATACCATTAACTATCGGATTATACAGCTATTTAGCGCTTTTATAAACTTTTTAACAAAAATGGGGGCTTATGTTTACTTACTTACCAAGTTTTGTGGTTTACCTTTAGCCAGGGCAACGACGTTACCTACAAATATTTTATACAGGTTTTCTAAAGCTTCCTTGGTGTACCAGGCAAAACCCTTAAATCCGATGGCATTTTCCAAGCCGGCAAGTGGAGTATGAATCAGGTCCTCGCCTTCATAGACATAAGTGTCAACCTGACCGGATTTTAATGCCTGAGCCATAGCCTGCTCATCCACCAATGCCCTATCCACTGTATTTACTATAATCACGCCTTTTTTCATCCGGTTCAACTCGCTTTTGCCTATCATATTATCGTTGGCGGACTCGTGGGTAGTATTTAGAGATATAAAATCGGATTGTTCCAATAGTTTTTCAAGTGAAACCATGGTCACCCCGGCCATCTTTTTGGGGCTACGGTTGAAAGCGATCACTTTCATGCCGACACCTTTGGCAAGCTTGGCTGTGGCACTGCCTATACTGCCCAGACCGATAACGCCAAGCGTTTTTCCCCTGACTTCAAAACCCAAATCCAGGAAGTATTTGCCTTGATTGGTACGCCTGTCGGAAACAAAAATCCGTTTTGAGGCTCCCAGAATAAAAGCGATGGCTTGTTCAGCTACCGATTCTTTTGAATAACCAGGAACGTTACTGACCGGAATTTGTCTTTTTTTGCACAGATCAAGGTCTATCCAACCAAAAGAGGTAGTGGAAAGACATACTCCCTTAAGATTGGGCAGGGAATTAATAATGGCGGACAGTTTTTCTTTAGCTTTTTCAAATCCTCCCAGGGGATCCGGATCACAGCCTACGATATCAGCTCCTTTGGCCATATCTAAAAGAGTATCCAGGGGAAGAGTTTCACGATCTTTAGTATAAGTTACCTGGCCGAGTGAGGAGAGTTGATCCTGCAACTTCTGGCTGAAGCTATCTTTGGGGTTAAAGATAACAATCTTCATAGCTGTAATATAGCACTAAATTGATAAAAACAAATACCTGGTAAAATATGGTTGTTTAAAAATGACTGAGACCTACCATCGGGATTTGAATTTAGGTAGTAAAACGTTGGCGGTTGACGTAAACGGGAATAATCAAACTGCCTCAGTCAGATTCGGCACCAGAGAAAAATTTAGGTTTCTAAGAAAACCTGGCGAAACAACTCAACTATACCTGCTGGCAGAAGCCTTAATTTATGAGTGGGTAACAACCCATAACCGGCCGCTATTACTAAGATTCGATACAGCAAATGCCGCGCTTAAGGGGTGGGCCAGACAAAATCAAACCGGTCTTGGATTTGAGGTCGAACCAGAAAATCCTGACGCGTGGAGGATAACGGTTACAAAAAGATTTAGTCCAAAAGAATAAGTATTTTTGCCAGTCTTAACCGATCTCCAGTTCCTGATTGAGATCGGGAAGAGAAATATCAGACAGATTTAGTGTTTTAGTAATTTTTTCGGCAAGATCCCGCCTGGGAACATCTTCGCCGTGAGTAAGAATGAGTTTTCTTACTCCACTAATCTGACGCAGCCAATTTACGAGCTGATTTTCATCAGCGTGAGAGCTCATAACCTGAATGTCTGTTATCGTAGCCTTAACAGGAACTTTATCACCGTCTATGACCACCTCTTTGGCCCCAAATGCCAACTCCCTTCCTAGAGTACCTTCTCCCTGATAGCCAACTATCGTCAACCGGGTGGAATCCCGGGAAAGGAAGGTTTTGGCGTGACCGACAATGCGGCCTCCGGTCATCATACCGCCGCCGGCAATAATAACTTTAGGTCCGCCGCTATGATCCAAGCTCATACTTTCCTGCCTGGACTCAACTACCACCAACCCGGGAAAATTGAAGGGATCAGACGCCTGAAAATCTTTTTTGATTTCATTATTCATAAAAGACTGATATCTTTTGTAGATAGAAGTGGCTTTTTGGGCCATGGGGCTATCCATATATACCATCAGCTGCGGCCGAACCAGATTTTTGGATTTGAGGTGGGAAATAATATGCAGCAATTCCTGAGTGCGCTCGAGCGAGAACGCCGGAATAAGCAATACGCCCCCGGTTTTTTCCACGGCATTTATTTCAGCACGAATTAAATCAGACGCCTCGCCTTCGGGATGTGTCCGGCCGCCGTAGGTTGATTCCATCACGACAACGTCAGCTGAACGGATAAACTGAGTCGGTTTGGTTAAATCTTCAGGGGTATTTCCCAGATCCCCGCTAAAAACCAGAGTCTGGCCGTCGACAGCCAGTTCAATACTGGCCGAACCTAAGATGTGGCCGGCATCGCGGAAAATGACCTGAAAATCACCCAGAATGAAAGGGTGGTCGTAAGATACGGTCTTAAAACGATTAAACAGAGATCTGACGTTGTTTTGATCGTATAAAACATCCTGAGGGTGATCTTCGGCGGCTATCTTGGCACTGTCCAGAAGGGTAAGATGAGTCAGTTCCGAAGTGGGAGCCGTCATAAAAATGTCGGAGGAAAATCCCAGCCTTTCTAAAATAGGCAAGCGGCCGCAATGATCCAGGTGGGCGTGGGTAAGAATTACTCCGGAGAGCATGCGAGCATCCAGCTCAAGAGGTTGATAATTTAAATCTTCAACTTGCGGGGGACCCTGGAACATGCCTAAATCAACAAGCAGTTGCTGGCCTGAATTTGAGGTAACCAGATAGCCGGATCCGGTAACGGTACCGGCAGCCCCTAGGAATTTGATTTTCATCCGTTAAGTTTAGCAGTTTTTACTAATTTTGTGATATTTTTCACTGAACTGAGATGAAAACATAGCTAAGCTTAATATCAAATTTAGTGGGTGGCCAGTTATGAAGAACGCTATTTTGATTTCAGTGGCCGTGATGGGGATTCTGGTGGTGGGTTTGGGTACGTTTGCCTCTGTAAAAAAGCCTTTGGATCCAAACATAGAGATGAAAACTGCTTATGCGACCATCATTCAGGAAAGAAAGGGAGCCCAAAGCGACGGAGTTGCAACAAACAATCTGACTTCCCCCCGTTACATGGAGTTTGACAGAACCAACTTTGATCAGGCTTCGGGAACCAGGCGAATTTTGTTTTTTTATGCTTCCTGGTGCCCGACCTGTCTGCCGGCGAACGCAAGTCTGAATGAAAATGCGGGCAGTATCCCTAGTGATGTAACCGTGTTCCGGGTTAATTTTAACGATCCAGAAACAGACCAGGAGGAAAAGGATTTAGCTAAAAAATATGATGTCGCCTACCAACATACATTTGTCCAGGTAGACTCGCAGGGAAATGAAGTAGCCAGTTGGAACGGCGGACAAATACGGGAATTGCTGTCCAGCATCAAGTAACGTGTAGCTTTTTGTTGTTTATGATTTTACTAATCTTATTTTCATTTCTGGCCGGTGTGGTAACGATACTTTCGCCGTGCATTCTGCCCATTCTTCCAATTGTTCTGTCCTCTGGCATCGGAGGCGTAAGAGTGGGAATGGCAAGACCTGTCGGAGTGGTGACGGGATTTGTACTGAGCTTTACTTTTTTTACACTTTTTTTATCAAGCATTGTCCGCCTGGCGGGAATTCCGGCTGAGTCGCTGAGATTATTTTCTGTAGCAATTATCATCACTTTCGGAATTTCCCTACTTGTCCCGCAGTTTCAAACTTTGATTGAGCGGTTATTCTCGAAAGTGGCCGGTTTTATTCCAAACGGACAAAACAGGTCGGGATTTGGCGGCGGACTGGTAATCGGATTTTCGATAGGGCTGTTGTGGACGCCGTGTGTGGGCCCGATTCTGGCCTCTGTGATATCGCTGGCCATAACCGGGAGTGTTACTTTTGATTCATTATTAATCACGCTGGCATATTCTCTGGGAACATCAATTCCGATGTTTCTGATCATGCTCGGAGGTCAAAAAGCCCTGCACCGGGTACCGGGACTTCTGGCTAATCTGGCTAATATTCAAAAAATGTTCGGGGTAATTATGATTCTGACCGGACTGGGAATATTTTTCGGGGTTGATAGGAGGTTTCAAACGTTCGTATTAAACACCTTCCCCCAATACGGAGTCGGACTCACCAAACTTGAAGATAATCAATTAATCCGGGATTTACTTACCCAAGAATCGGGACAGATGACAGAAAATAGTAAAATAGGAAAACCCATGTTTGATCTTGTTGAACCAAAAGGAATCCGGGCTCCTGAGTTAATACCGGGCGGGGTGTGGTTTAACAGTGAGCCACTAACTCTGGAGCAACTAAAAGGAAAAGTTGTGATAATCGATTTCTGGACTTACAGCTGCATTAATTGTCAAAGAACTTTTCCGTACTTAAAAGCCTGGCATGAAAAATATAAGGATAAAGGATTGGTGATTATAGGAGTTCATTCACCGGAGTTTGAATTTGAAAAAGACGAAAAAAATCTGGCTGAAGCGATTAAAGATTTCGGCATTATCCACCCGGTAGTCCAGGACAATGATTTTGCTACCTGGAGAGCATACGCTAACCGATATTGGCCGGCTAAATATTTTATCGATAAGGAAGGTTACATCCGTTATTCCCATTTCGGCGAAGGCGAATATGACAAGTCAGAGTTGGTGATTCAGGAACTTCTGAAAGAAGCGGGAGCAGAAAATGTTTCGACAGAAATTAATAATCCGACCTATCAAATTAATTCCAGAACTCCGGAAATTTATTTAGGCTATGAACGAATTGATAATTTTGCGTCCCCGGAAGAGATAAAGGAAAACTCAGTGTCCAAGTACAGTGCTCCGGATAGTTTGGGAAGTAACGAAATCGCGTTTAACGGAAACTGGAATGTAACCCGGGAATTTGCCAATCCACAAAAGGGAGCGGAGTTGTTACTGAATTTTGATTCAAGAGAAGTGTTTTTAGTGATGCGGCCAAAAAGCGGTCAGGCTAAAGTAAAAGTTTTTATTGACGATAAGCGGCAAAGTTTCGGAGAGGACAACAAAGACGGAATTGTAACGGTTGATTCGGATAGGTTGTATAAACTAATCAAATTAACCAGACCGGGAAGACACTTGCTAAGACTTGAGTTTGAAGACGGCAATACTGAAGTGTACGCGTTTACGTTCGGATAATTAATCTTTTTTTCTAATCCGAACTGGTTCTAAAATGTGATTGGGGATTTGGTACAATGGGACCTGTGAAAAAGCCGGAAGAGATAAAGGAAATAATAAAATCATCGTACGCAGACATCGCTAAGGCAGCCGGGGGTTGCGGATGCAAAAGCGGCTGCTGCTCTTCCAGCCAGATAGCCCAACGGCAATCGGGAAAATTGGGTTATTCAGAGGAAGAAATGAGCCAGGCTCCGGCCGGATCGAATCTGGGACTGGGGTGCGGAAATCCGGTGGCGATCGCCTCGTTAAAAGAAGGAGAGGTGGTATTGGATTTAGGTTCCGGAGCCGGTTTTGATTCGTTTCTGGCAGCCGCCAAAGTCGGCAAGTCTGGAAAAGTAATCGGAGTGGACATGACGGATGAAATGCTGGACAGGGCAAACGAAAACGCAAAAAGAGGCGGCTTTGAGAATGTGGAGTTTAGAAAAGGAGATATTGAAGAGCTGCCGGTTGATAGCAATTCGGTAGATGTAATAATTTCAAACTGCGTGATTAATCTGGCACCCAACAAAGACAAGGTTTTTAAGGAAGCGCACAGAGTACTTAAATCCGGCGGCAGACTGATGGCTTCGGATGTGGTTTTGATAAAGCCGTTAACCGATGAGCTGAAAAACAATAAAGAATTGCTGGTGGGATGCGTTAGCGGAGCTATCCTGAAACAGGAATATTTAGATCTACTCAAAAAGGCCGGATTTGAAAATGTAACAATTCACAAAGAAACACCCGCATTCCTGCCTGATTACGGATTAAGCATTACTTTTTCAGCCATTAAGTAATTTTGTTAAGTGAAAATTTACGTCACGGCAAAAGCTAACAAGAAAAAGAGATACGTGGAACAGATAGACGGCAGCAGTTATGTGGTGTCGGTTAAGGAACCAGCTGTCCAAGGAAAAGCCAATCAGGCGGTAACGCAAGCACTGGCTGAATATTTCGATGTACCCAAATCACAAATATTACTGGTTTTAGGACAAACAAGTAAACTGAAGATTTTTGAAGTGCCGGATCATTTGGCTTGTTTTGAGCCGAGTTTAAAACAAAGAAGCCTTTGGCAATAAGTAACGAGTTATTTACAATAGGAGAACTTGGTAAAACCGGCCTTTTTGGCATCGGATTCGCTACAAAACCAGCGCTCGCCGTTAAACAGTTCTACTGCCGCGACATCATAGTAAGTGCAGTCCGGTCTAATATACACCCAGGTTTTCTTGTCCCGATCTAGATTGCCCTTAATGGCACATTTGGGATCGGGGGGAGTGAATTGATAACAATCCGGACTGAATATACCCAAAGAATTGTCCCGAGCATATGAATTGGCTAATTGCATATCTTTAGTGGCCGATTCGGCTGAACGGGTGAACAGGCCATAACCTTGTCTAACTACCATCTCGTTGACCAGTTTTCGATCCAGGTAAACCAGGGCAACAATCCGACGGTATTGGTCCGTAACCGGTTCGCGCAAAAAAACTCGTTTACCAAGGATTAAATCCTTTAAAAACTTGGTGGACTGCTGACCGTAACAATGCTTAGGTTCCGGGGCATTGACCCCCATAAGCTTAATCGATTGGTTATTTTCTAAAATAAAAGTATCTCCATCGATTACCCTGACCACCTTTTCGCCGATGAAAAAGGGTAAATTTTTATAAACTCCGACACTGCCGGCTCCGATAACAGTTGCGGCAGCAACACCGGAAGCTAATTTTCTCCACATGGGGATTTTCGATTTCCCGGCCACGGTGCTTTTATATTACTCTTTTTTGATCCCAGCTCACAGAACTCCC
>MEXR01000025.1 GCA_001773775.1 Candidatus Amesbacteria bacterium RIFOXYB1_FULL_44_23
TGTCTTTCTCTTTCCCCTTTGGACAGATCCCACGATTTATTTATCGAACCGGCAGTCAGGTTTATTTTGGTCGCCTCCTTAGGTAGCTTTGCTAATTCTTCATTAATGTTGGAGATGTAAGTTAGATCCAGTAAAACGTTTCTGGCCTGCCATCCGTAATCTCTCAGATAAAAAGCCAGTCCTTCGTTGTATGTTTTCTCTACTTGGCTTCCTACCAGTGCCGCCCAGGCGGTATTGGTCACTATTTGATCACTGTTTTGTCCCTCAATTCGCACATACGGCTTGCTGGTATACGCCCAGTCAGCCAGAATATCCAGGTATAAATCCCTGGCCTTTTCGGTTTGCCCGGTCGATACTAGGGCAAGAGCCCCGATCAATTTTTCTTCCGCAGTTGTCGAGGTGTCTATCAGTCGGTCTAAAAGTAGGACCTGCGGCTTTTCCAGCATCGCTAGTCCCCAAACGGCCAGCAATTTTTGTTTATTATTTGCAGATTTTTGCGTCAATTGATTGGATAAATAGTTAATCAGCTTGTCCTGGTCAAATTTAGATCCGTCGGCTCTTATGGCCCAAACCGTAGTTTCCAGGTTACTTCCTCCCCATTTAACTTGAGACAGTCCTCCGCTTATTTCCTGAAACTTCAGTAAGTCCCAATCACCGCTTCCGCAGTTCTTCTGACTAAATCTCTCAGCCAGAATTTCAAAAGCTACCGTCCTGGCTATCCACTTTTCCAGCCGGTTGCTTCTGCTGTAGCAATATCGCTCCAGCTGATCATAATATTTTCCCTGACCCTGGTCGGAAACAGTCAGGCTGATCGGTTGATCAGTCTTAACTCCCCCCAGTTCAGGTCCTTGCAGACTGTTTCCGCTCAATAGACTGAATTTTTTTCCTGTCCTAAAGCTTATTCGGGAATCAATTATCGAAAACGGATAAACAACTTGGTCAGTTAAGTTTCCCAAGGTTCCCTTAACCGCCAGCTTGTAATCTCCTACCGGTAAACTGTAAATAGGAAAGCTCACTTCTTTAAAAGCTCTTTCGGTCTTGGCTTGTTTGGCCAAATTTTGGTTATCAATAGGAATAAAAGTTTCGTAGTTGATTAAATCTCCCTCTTTAAGCGCCCGGCCGTATCCGCTGGTCGTCACCATTGGTTTATCAAAAGCTAGGTACTGTCTGGGAGCTTCATTGGTGACAAAGAAATCCTTTGATGCTACCAACTCACTTTTGGTAAATCCGGCCTCCAGTCCGGCCGTTACCGTCTGGCCGTAGACAATCCAGGTAGTGATGTTGTCGGAAAGGTCGATCTTAAAAGTGGCCTTGCCTTCACTATCAGTTCTGGCCCGTCCGAAAAACGCCGTATCTTTGAATACTTCCCGGACGTCTCCGCCGCCTCCGCCTTTTTCAGCTTCGGACGCACTGGGTAATACCGGCCGATGGCTGTAATAGTTGTAATAAATCATATTTGAAACCGATTTGTACAACCTGTTAAGCGGATCTGGTGCAATTACTCCGCCGATAGCCGCCAGCGCTTGATCTACTAACACAATATTTACGTCAGTATTTATTACGGGTTGTGAATTCTGGCTGACCGAAACCGTAACCTGGGCCGTTTCTCCTGGTTGGTACTTAGGCTTATCCATCCCTATGGTTAAATCCAATTTGCTGTCCTGCTTTTTATAAACCAGATTCACTCCGTTAAACATAAATCCGCGGTAATAATCCCAGCAATACCATTCCCATTCACACTCACCCGTCACCGGCAGATAATAAGAGCCGGTAAAAATTACTGCCCCTAAAGTCAGATTGGGCACATACTTGGCCGCAAACGGAAAAGTTACCTCTGGCGTTTCCTGTACAAAATAATCTTGCCGGCCCCGATTGGCTGCGATAAACAAAAATCTGTTATCCGCACTATCGGCATAGTTTTCGCCGTTCTCCGTAATTTTTGCGGCTATATTTTCGTTTAGTGAGTATTCGTTTATTTTTTTACCCAGCGTTAACTTCGGGGTAGAGGAGCTTTCTACTTCATTTTGATTGTTTTGATAATAATAAAAATAATTTTGCAGTTTATAAGGTCGGCCGTTTTCGTCGTTAGCCACCAGAAGAGTCGTATAATTTCTCCCGGTTTCCATCTCAAATTCAAAATTCACTTCTCCGGCGTTATTTGATACCAACGTCTTAACCGGCCAAGTTTCGCTTTTTCTGACATATGTATATGATGGCCGGGTCCGTTTTTCAATAAAATCGTAATAAGTCCCTTCTTCCACTTTATCCCACCAGCTTTTTGTTACGGTTAGACTAGTTTGCGCATTGGCTACCAGACTGGCTTTAACGTTAGAACTTGTGCTGTCGTTTAACCCGGTTAGATCCACCCGGTTCAAAGTAGCCTTCAGTTTTGCCAGACTACCGTCTTGGGAACTATCTGAGGTTAGCATTACCCTCGATCCGTATACTATTACACTTGCGTACCCCTCGACCTTGCTGTTTTGAGCCAACTCCGGGGTTATGGTTAAGCTTTCGTATCGGGGGTACGGATTGTAGTTGTCGCTGGGTACGATAAACTCAGGTGTGTATTCAAGCGCCACCTGGCCCATATTGTTAGTGGTCTTAGACGTTCTAGTAGAGTCTAGTCCTCTATAAACACTTACCGCCACTTGTTTTCCGGGAGTGCCGTCAAAAAAGCTCATGAACGCATTAAAGTTAACTTTTTCTCCGGCAAACACCGCCTTCTTATCAGCAGTCACTTCAATCTTCATTTCCGGTTTTTCAAATTCTTCAACTTCAAACCCTGATGAGGTCAGCAGTAGTTCTCCCGTTTTCAT
Organism: Candidatus Amesbacteria bacterium RIFOXYB1_FULL_44_23; assembly: GCA_001773775.1. GTDB lineage: Bacteria > Patescibacteriota > Microgenomatia > CAZETR01 > Amesbacteraceae > MEXR01. The sequence continues at coordinate 2,817 of MEXR01000025.1, forward strand.
CTCCAGCTCATACCAGCCGGCCGGAATTTCTTCGAATGAGATGCTGCCCATAAACGTTCCGTCACTGTTTACGTCAATATTTTTACTGGAAATGACTAAGTTATCTTCTCCGTAATATCCCTTAGTCATACTCAGGTTAACGGTTGATGGAGTAAGCCCTGAATCCCTCTTTTTTACTACTCCCCAAAAATTTACCGTGTCGCTGGGCTTATATAAAGTCCTTTCGTAATAAAGGTAAGACCAATAGTCGTCGCTCGTCATCTCGTTTTGCTTAGTTTTTCCTTCCAGGCTTTCTACCGGCAAATACACCTCTGACCCTTGGGTTGATTTAATTTGCAAATATTGTGAATCCTGGCCATACAGGATATCCGGAGTCGAGAAGACGGTGATTCCGTTTCCTCCGGTATAGTTTCCGCCGGAAGCTCCGAAAACATTAACCATCGCTCCCGAGACTGGGGTTTTAGTTGTCAGATCATTGGCCCAAACCAGTGTTTGTTCCCGGCCGGCCGTCACATAAGCTGCCAGATTTGTGGCTTGGACCCAGGCTTGTTCCAGTTTCTTGTTATCGTCATACCAAAACTGCACCAGATACAGGCCTTCAGAAAAAGGAGCCGGCAGTTGCAGATATTGCAGTCGGTCGGATACCTGCACCTGGATCTCCGCCTCGGCAATTTTTCCCAAACTGTTCACATCTACCGGTGCATCTTCTTGATACTGTCTGTACCAGGATCTCTTTCGTTTCTCGACAGCTTTTCTGGAGGCAACAAATTCAGATCCGGAGTTAAATTTATAGATCCTCGCTTTCACCGAAGCATCCGGCAACCAATTCGCGGTATAGACTTTGACTGTTGGCGGTTGGTTCAAAGAAACCTGAATCGAGTCTTCGCTGATGCTTAAGTGGGGCGGTGGAGTTTTATCCTTTCTCTCTTCAGCTGTCTGAAAGGAGAACGAATAATCATCGGCTATTCGGTCGTCCCGGGATTCCAGGCTTAATCCCTTTTTCAAAGTTACGGTGTATACGGTCTTAGGCTTAAGTGGGGTATTAGGCACAATTGCCCATGTCTGACCATGTTTCTCTGTTCTAAATTGTATAGTCGGAGAAATAGTTAAGTACGGTTCTGGATTTTTGAAATCATCCTGTGAAAATGTCAGTTCAATACCCGTAGTCAGTGGCACCTCTGTTTTCTTACCTCCCGGCAGACTGCCGGTAATTTTGAATTTTCCCTGGGCTTGAAAGCTCCAACCATAATCCCTGTCCCACGTCTGATCATTGGTTTTAGCTATGCCCTTTACCGCCATTTTGATATTTAATACTTCATCTACCGCCAGGGCTGATATTGGCTCCAGGCGAAACAGAGTCGGACTAAGCTGAGTAACTGTCATCGGCCGGGTAGTGTTTAAATACTTTTCTATCGCCGATTTTTCCATCGGCTCCTTGGCCGTTAATTCAAAAGTTTGTTTCGGCAAAATTCCCCATACAGAGGCCGTGATTGGTTTTAAAGAAAAAAACGGTTCTTCCCGTCCCGGAACTACTAATTTTGTATATCCTTGAGGCGCGGGTATGCTTTGTTGGACTTGGCCGCTTATCGGTTGTTTTAGGGAAGGTCGTTTGATAATTATCGCTCCGGCCAAAAATAGTATCAGTAAGAAAATTACCAAACCCACCCACTTAAACCTGCGTATTTTGCCCACCCCTCAATCATAATCACCCTTACCCTAGTCCGCAACTGCATTAACCAAAGCATCGATTTTAAAGCTAATTCACTTTGTCTAATTGATATCGATTTTTATCAGTGAAATCAGATCGATGCCTGTTTCGTTCTTGATCAGGTCGCGGGCTCCGAATGTGACGGTTTCAAGAGCCGTACATACCGCCACAATGTCAACGTTATAAATTCTCAACGCTTTTATTAAATCAACCATTCCTTTTCCGGACGTAACTTCGTCTTCAATAATTATCACTGAGTCACCTTTTTCCAATCCGTAAAAATAATACTTGCTGTTATTGCGGTGTCCTTCTGTAAAACTGAATACGTCCTGAATATTTCCAAAGTTAGTCGCTGTCGAAAAAACGAACCTGCTGCCTCTTTCCAGAGCCAATGCCGTTGCCATGGGAACTCCGCTGTATTGAAGTCCTAAAATTTTTTCACCCGCTGTTTTTAAAGGCAACTTGTCGTTAAGCTTTTTTATTACCGTCTTTAATACGTTGGGGTCCAGCACTCCGATTTGGCTTACAAAATTATTGGTGATTTTAGATTTACGATCGGAGTCTACCCTATCAATCAGCCCAAGTTTAACCAGCCCATTGGTGGGATCATCTATCACCTGAATCGAAGTATATTTATCTTTATAATTCATAAACGTTATTTTATCATTCTCAACTTACCGGTGAATATCTCCTGATCCTGTTACTTCAACAACTCTTCCTCAATCTTTCTCACACACTCCTCTGGTGACACCTTTTCAGTATTTAGTTCAATAGCTCCTGGAAAATATGTATTCTCCAGCTGTTCATAAATTCTCCGAATAACCTCATCCCCCAACGGTTCTCGGCATCCCTCTTTTACTCCCGGTCTGATCCTATCCCGATCCTGCAGAATGCCCAGCGGACACTTAATTTGGAACACCTTCGATTTGACACCCATTTTTTGCGCTACATCAACGGCCAATGGAATAACAAATGGATCGAAGAATATTTTTTCCATGACTACGGAAAAACCATTTCTCAATAAATACTCCAACGTAGCCAAAGCACACTCATCCACATATTTTTGTTCCGTTAAAGACGCCTCTCCGGAAAAGAAATCCTTATAATTATCAACCTTCAACCACACCACTTTTTTCTCAAAACTTCTCATTAACTTTGCGATTGTCGTTTTTCCACTGGCCGGTGCGCCCCTGATAACCACCAAGAACTGATCCATGTTTAAATTTTACCAAAAGTTAAATGCTAGGCCAAACTATTTATTATCTATATAGTGCTTCTCTTTCCAGCTATCCCAGGTCGCCACTCTGACCCCCAGCTTATTTTGACTTAATAATTCCTGGACTCTTGGTATTTCCGAATCCTTAGAAACCAACACGGCCTCAACATACTCAGTTTGTAGTGGTACCTGGGGTAAATCCGGATAATCTCCGGTTGCATCGTATCCGGGCAGCTCCATAACAGACGGCTTCAGTATCCACGTTACCATATCATCTCCCATCAGATTTGCCTCGCCTAGTCCTCTCCTGATTAGCTTACCTTGAGTATCATACTTGTCACGGGTCATCTGTACTACATCCGGTCGTGAAGTTCCCCCGACCTTTCTACCCAACGCTTTCTGCGTATCACTCGACATCAGTAGTCCGTCTGTTACTGCACTCTCTAGCTTATCAATCGGCAGTTGATGATAGTGGTATAGTAAACCCTTCTCGTTTTGCCTTATCTCCTCCCGCCGGAAGTCACGTACCAATTGTAAAGCGTGTGCTGCATCTACACTGTGATTTTTTGAAAAACTCACAATAGTACCTCTGCGCATTAATACCTCTCCGGCGGCCATTGCTAAAGCTGTCCTCAATTGTCTCAAATCATCTAAACCGATGCCCGATGCTTCAGCGGTTTGAATTACAGCCTGCAGTCCGCCGGTTCCCTGGTTCTCAGCCTTCGGAATCACTATCAATGCCCGGCTGAAATCCCGTCTACCTCCGGGACCGATTTTCACTCCGACATACTCAGCACCTGAATCATCCGTCACCAACCGATTTTACCAAAAGCCTCAATACTATTTACGAGGGCTTCCCCAAATCACCCGTTAAAGTTTGATTTTATTACTTACTCGAATACCTGGGCCTGGTAAGTATAAATTTCCGTTGCTTTATCTAAATAACAATTATCAGCAAGTCCTGCTTTTTCCCGGCACAGATGGGTCAGCAATTCTTCCAGCTTCCATCCGGTTTCTTTGGCTACTTGCGGTAGGTACGTCCCTGATTTATTTTTATTAATAACCACTACTCCGTCGGTTTCCGGATTAATCTGTTTCCAATCATAAATTCTCTGCCGGGGCGTCATCACTGAAATTTCCAAAGCCAATTTATCTAGTTCGTCCGCTCTCACAGGATTGAATCGGGGATCCGCTGATGCGGCCGCTACTGTTTTTTCTTGGATTACTTTATAAAGAGGCTTAGCCGGTGAAAATTCCCCGATGCATCCTCTAAGGTCTCCTGCGTTTCGAAGGGTGATAAAAGCCCCCAGCGGATCTGCTAGTTCACTGCTTGTCACTTTTATTTCCCCCGGCAGTCTTTTATATTGCACAAAATCCCTTAGGGTTTGTTTGGCAATTAGTAGTGCTTCTTTTTTTGCCTGGTCGGATAATATTGGGGTCACAAATTTGATACTGGTTCCTTCGATGGCTATAGCCCCGTATCCTACTACCCGGTTTTTATCACCCGTTACGTCTCCGCTGTTTTCATATTTTAAAAGCTTGGGGGGATCCAATTTTAAAAGTTGTGCCACCTTCAAAGCCACTCTTAGCGGTTCGTATCCGCAGGCCAATGTTTCCACTCCGGGATTTTTGGCGCTGGTTGTTTGAGCCGTAGTCTGTTCGAATCTGTTTTTATCTCCCGACAAAAATCCCTCAATGGTTGCCAGGTCTACTTTGTTAGCCGTTTCGTAATTGGGATAGTGCGATAAATCCGTACTGATCACCAGTAGCGTTTTCTCGTTCATGTTCAATGCAATTTTGTATGCCAGTGCCGAAATCAATTCTTCGGATGGTACCGACAATAAAATGGGGACTATTTTGACGTTAGGTAAAATTTTCTTTAAAAAAATAGTTTGTGTTTCCAGCGAATGTTCTTTTTCAAAAACGGAGGCATCTTCAATTATTTTTTCCTCCGGATCTAATATTTTTTTAGCCAGTTCGCCATCAATTTCCAGATTCCCCAAAGGGGTTTCCCAACTTCCGCCGGCAATCATCGCCGCCTGAGCAAACTGGAAGTAGTGACTGGGTCCGACCAAAATTATTTTTTCTATCTTGCTCTCCATCAGCAGTTTATATGCGGCAGCTGCAGTTCGGCCGGAATAAATAATTCCGGCATGTGGTGCTACCAGTATTCGTAGGGGATTTGTCAGGGCAACTTTTTCGGCTTCGTTTAAATACTTCTCCAGATTCTGATTTAGGGTTTGCGCATCAGCCGGATAAAAAGTTCCGGCAGCTGCCATCTTTTTTATCTGTGCCGGAGTTGGAGCCTCTGCATTTTTAATCATCAGCCATACCATTACGGCAAAGACGATTAATATTGCAGGTAAAATCATTACTGCTGGACTTTTTAACCTAAACACTTTCCCCCATATTATAATAGTAAAGTATGAATAAACTAATTCTTGCCGCATTTCTGGGCATAAGTAGCTTCTTGTTTGGGGCCTATGTTACTCCTCATTATTTAAAAGCCGGCCAAGTAAATGGTGCTCTGACCGAATTTGGGTCACTTTCTCCGGAGTTGTTTAATCAGGCCGCAATCTCAGGTAATTACGTGGTTTTAGACGTCCGCACTCAAGAAGAATTCTTATTGGGTCACCTGCAAAACGCTCGTCAGGCAGATTATCTCCAGATCTCTCAATTTTCTAACTACTTGGATTCTTTAGATAAAAATTCCAAATATCTTCTGTATTGCCGTACTGGTCGTCGTTCAAAAGAAGCTTTAAAACTGATGCAATCCAAAGGCTTTTCTTATGCAGCAGACTTAAGTGGGGGAATATCCGCTTGGGCTACTGGCAACTATCCTATCATTAAGTAACCTTCTTTTTCAGCTTAGATTCAGGATTTAGTGATATCCTGCTATATGCAAAAAGTCGTATTAACCCTGATTGTAGTTTTAGTGGTAGCCGGATTTGTTTTTGCCCGTCCTCAACCCTCAAGCCCCACTTCCATCAAACCCACTCCTCTTCAGACTGATACCATTTTCGAGAAATCTAATCCGTATTTAATTCAGAACACGGCTGTTCGCAATTGGGACTCCACTATTTTGTCCCAAACAAAAACCCGAGAAACCTCCAGATTTATTTCCTACGAAATTACTTATAAATCTGATAACTTGCTTCAATATGCCCTGATGAACGTTCCCAAAGGGACAATGCCGCAGTCCGGTTGGCCGGTAATTTTTGTAAATCATGGCCACATCGATCCCCAGATTTATTCTACTGCCAATTCTTATATCAACACCTCAGCTTATTACGCCAATGCCGGTTTTTTGGTTTTAAAACCTGACTACCGGGGACACGGCAGATCAGAAGGGGAAGCCGATGGTGTTTTATCCCGAATCAACTACGCTGCTGACGTTTTAAATCTGATCGCCGCAGTCAAAAAGCTGGATACGGCGGATGGCGACTATATATATGTACGGCCACTCTATGGGTGGGGATGTTTCATTGCGGGTGATGGAAGTTTGTCCCGCCTGTGTTCGGGCCGTTTCTCTTTGGGCCCCGGCCGTCACTTCTTTTCCCGAAAGTTTTTTATACTTTGCCAGAAAGACCACCACTACCGATCCTAAGCGGCTGGAAAGATTTCAAAAAAGACAGGCGGAGTTGGCTGCTAACTTTACTTCAGACCAATACACCGACGTTTCAACTTTTGATAATGTCGACCGGATTCAGGTTCCGGTTATTATCCATCATGCTACGGCCGATCAAAGTGTTCCCTATGCCTGGGGCAGGGAATTATTTGAAAAACTGCAGTCATTAAATAAAGATGTCAGGTTTTACACCTACCAGGGGGACAATCATGACATAGCCGGGAACTGGTCTACCGCTCTTAATCGCGATCTGGAATTCTTTAATAGCAAATTGACATCCCGCTAAAGTTTTTCATTTTACGGTCACCGATTTGGCGATGTTTCTTGGCTTATCCACATTGTTCCCCAGTTTGACCGCCATATAGTAGGCGATTAGTTGTAGGGGAATCAGGTTCATGACAGCACTGGTCTCACCGCAGTCAGAAACCGGGATATGCACGTCAAAGTTTTTATTATTATCAGGACTTATTCCAACTACCCAGGCCCCTCGCAGTTTTACTTCAGCTACTGCATTTAACACTTCATTTTTTGTTTTATCATTCGACATTACAGCCATAACTGCAGTGCCTGGCTCCATCAGCGTAATCACATAATGTTTCAGGTCCCCCGATGGCAGGGCATGTCCGTGTTTATATGAAGCTTCAATAATCTTGACCATTCCCTCCCGGATTATTTGAAAATTCTGATATTTACCCAGTAAAAATACATCATGTTTACTCGTGAGTTGCAAAGCAGTTTTTTTGAGCAGTCGGTGATTGTTATTGTCGTCTAAGTATTTACCGATTCTGCCAGCCAAAAGTTTAATATTTTTTCGAGCCGATTCTGCCTCACCTCTGATGGTTTTGGCCAGCAGATATCCAAAAGCTATCTGTGCATCAAATGTTTTGGTAGACATCACACAAATTTCCGGCCCCGACTGTGACATTAGAGAGTAATCGGACATCCTGCTGATCATCGATCCCGGCATGTTTACAAACGACGCAATTGTTACTTTCTTTTTCTTTGCCGCTTCCAATACTTCCAGTACGTCTGCCGTTTCTCCGCTTTGGGAAATGGCAATTATCAGTTCATTTTTATTAAACAACTCGACATATTCCGTCGCATCAGCTCCGATTAGACTGACGGCTTTTATTTTAGCTGTGTCTCGTAAATAAAAGGCTACCTGGGCTGCTGCCACTCCCGCCCCTCCCGACCCGATAGTGTAGACGTTTTCGGCTCTCTTAATAGCCACGGCAAGCTTCTCGTAATTTTGTTTATCCTGATTGGCAATAGTAGTCAAAACCAGTGGGGCTTCATTAATCTCTTTTAACATGTAGTGATCGTAGCCGTTCTTATCGGAACTCCCGTTTCCGAAATCAATTTTTGTCAGTTTAATTTCTTCTTCTTTCCCGTTTTTTGTATTGTACATTTTTAATTTTCCGTCTATCTCTATCATTCGTCCGTTATCAACAACAGACATTTTATCTGCCATCTGTGACAGTGACAGCGCGTCGGACGACAAAAAGAACTCCGAAGTTTTGGAGTTGACTCCGGCAACCAATGGTGACCCGTTTCTGGCGGCAATTATTCTTCCGTCAGCCGATATAACTACAATCGTGTTTCTTCCTTCAAGTTCGTTAAAGGCCAGTCTTATCGCCTCACTTAGGTCTTTGGTTTTTTTCAGTTTTTCTTCCACCAGTCTGGTAATCGCTTCAGTGTCGGTTTGACTGATGAATTGATGTTTAAGTTTCAGAAGTTTTGATTTCAACTCCGAGTAGTTTTCCACAATCCCGTTTTGCGCCAGAGCAAATGATCCGTCAGCTGATAAATGGGGATGGGCATTAATGTCGGTTACTGCTCCGGTTGTGGCCCACCGGGTGTGGGCTATTGCCGACCGGCTAGAAGGCAGGTGCTTAAAGCTCATTACATCGGAAATCTTGCCTGCTTTCTTTTCCACCTCCACCCTGCCGTTAGTAGATACTCCGATCCCCCAGGAGTCATATCCCCGGTAATCGAGTTTTTTGAGCCCAACGGCTGCAATTTCTCCGGCATTATTTTTAGGTCCGAAATATCCGAATATTCCGCACATAATTCTTGCGATTTCTGATGTTCCCGGAGAAAAAGTAG
>MEXR01000026.1:0-2010 GCA_001773775.1 Candidatus Amesbacteria bacterium RIFOXYB1_FULL_44_23
CAAAAGACGGATGCTCGATTTCGTCGATCAGTCCGGAAATATCCGTGGGAGCACCGATTCTGACCGGCATACCTAAAATTCTTTTAGCCGAATCAATGAGTCCCACTGTCAAAGCTCCCCCACCGGTAATTACCACACCGGACGGAGTTAAGCCGGCCAGATTGCTTCTTTTAATTTCAGCGGAGATTAGTTGGAACATTTCATTTAGTCTGGGCCGGACGATGCCTTCGACTAAAGTTTTTTTGGAAATGGTTTTAAGCTCCTCAGGCAGATTTAGTTTGGACACATCGACTTCATCCTCTTTGGTCTTATCTTTACTCATAAAAAGTTTCAAAGTTTCGGCACTTTCCAAAGAAATTCTTAAGCCCGCAGCCAAATCTTTGGTGACGTTGATAGCTCCGACGGGAAGAACCGAAGAAAAAGATAATCCGCCTTCGACATAGATGGCCATGCTCATGGTTCCGCCGCCGATATCGATCAAAATAACCCCCAGTTCTTTTTCAGTATCTGATAAAACAGCTTCGCCAGAGGCCAGTCCGGTAAAAACCAGACCGTCAACTCCGCAGCCGATTTCGCCTATACACTTGGTTAAATTTCTGATGACGGGGGATGAACCGGTAATGATGTGGGTATCGACCTCCAGTCGAACACCAGTCATGCCGGACGGGTCTTTGACACCTTCTTGGTTATCGACGGTGAATTGACGGGGCAAGACATGAATAATTTCAGACGACCCCGGCAAAGAAACTGCCCGAGCGGCTTCCAGAACTCTTCTGGCATCTTCAACCGTAATTTCTCCCTGGGGGTGGGACACGGCCACGACACCGTGACTATTTTGAGAACTAATGTGGGATCCTCCAACCGAAACCCAGGAATGAGAAAGATTGTAACCAGCCATGCGCTCAGCTGCTTCCACGGCTTGGGTGATGCACTCAACAGCCTCTTCTATATTTACAATTTGGCCCTTTCTGACGCCCTTTGTTTTGGAGGAAGCGGCTCCGATAACGTGAATTTTAGCTGACATTTCATCGTCACGACACTGGGCGATCAAAACGGCCGTCTTTGAACTTCCGATATCTATGGCAGAAATTATTTTGTTTTTGGGCATCAAAAAGAAATGGTGGGATTGCTAAATCTCATGTCAATTGTTTTGGGCGGGTTTGATAGTATTTTACTTCTGGCTAAAAGAACTTGTAAAGTAGGGTACCACTGAGCAGGAATTTTATCCAGATCCAATAATATTACCGGACCGGGTGACTTAATGGTAAGTTGATGATCCGTCATAACTCCTTCAGTTATTTTAGCATCTATTTGATTAACTAAACTGATTATCTTAAGTGCCTGAAGCTGAAGGTCCGACAGACGGTCGCCCGGCTTATACGTTTGGTCTGAAAACAACAAGGGTAAGTTGGACCTAGGACTGAGGCGAATTACCAAACCCTCCTCGTCTGAAACGGTATAGACTTCCGATGACTGACTACCCAATTGACCCATGGGTTTTCTAAGAACGATTTCAAAAGCCACCGTCTGGGGAAACTTGTAATTGGCGACTGCCGATTTAATTTCCAGATTCTGACGGAGTCCATTTAGGATGCCGGCCGAAGAACCACGGTTAAATATTGGCCTATTAAGCAAAGGGGAAACCGCATGATATAGGTCCTCCTGACACAAACCATATTGGGTGTAACATTCTACGTTTCTGACCCTGAAATAGTTAGACAGTAAACGGAGAGAACTTAAGACCAGAACTAATCCGATAACAAAAAGAATCAGGCGACGAAATTTAAGTCGTTTGGAGTGGCGGTTGCGGGAGGCAATCATGAAGGAGCGAAGGTGGAGTTTATTAACTGAACCATCAGCTCCAATCCGTTGTCGATTATCGACAACTTAACCGGAACCAGAGTTTCCGCCGTTTTTATTGCTTCAAAAAGCGATTGCGGATTTAACTTATCCTGGGGCAGAATTACCCCCTGGTGAGCCGCTTCCAATACCGAAGCGTTGCGATATTGT
>MEXR01000026.1:2033-11180 GCA_001773775.1 Candidatus Amesbacteria bacterium RIFOXYB1_FULL_44_23
TGATAACGCTCCCTAAGCGGGGTGGGCAGTTGGTTTTTGATTTGCAGGGCTCGGTTGTAATCACCAAAAACAGTTGATGATCCGGTTTGATGGATGATCTGATAGTTTTCAAGCAAAGTGGGAAGCAAGGAGAAAACCGTCTCGTTTATGACGTGGGACCCTTGCTTGCCTCCGGTTATATATATCTGGTTGGAAATGCTTTGCTTGGAAATTGAATTCTGAATTTCCGGCCGAAGCGGCAGACCGGTCAGAACAACTTTATGTGAAGGGAATCTGGAGACACTTGAAGGCCAGGAAATGGCGATTTTTTTGGCAAAATATGAAATCAGACGATTGGCCCAGCCAACGGAAGTGGTTTGTTCGTGAGAAATTGACGGCAGACCCAACATCCACCCCGAAATCACGACCGGCACTCCCAGGTATCCGCCAAAAGTTACGATGCCTTTTAAGTTGTTTCTATATTTCAGTTTTAACTTAAGCATTATCAACAGGGCCTGGAGAAAGCCGTAGGGAATTCTGATCAGCTTTAGAGGATTAACGGTGTTATAAAGTTTTCCGGCCGTCAGTTCAATAAACGAAATCCCGGATTGGGTGACTTCCTCAAATTCAGCGCTGGGTGAGCGGTCTTTCCACATGGAGTATTTGTGGCCGATCCAGATGATATTCCAACCCTGTTTTTTTAACTGCTGAGCCACTGCCAGGGCGCTATTGTGATGACCGCCGGTAAATATCAGGGTGGAATTATTAATTTTTGGCATAAGTTTTGTTGATATTTATGAGAATTCCTGCTGCTGCTAACATAATAACAAGTGAAGACCCGCCATAGGAAATAAAAGACAAAGGAATACCCGTTAACGGAAGAAGGGCACTGATGGCTGAGATATTAATAAACACCTGCAGCCCCAAAACGGAAGTGATGGCCGTAGCCAGATTGGCTGAGAATTTATTCTTGGCCGATTTGGCGATTTGATAACCCTGAAGAATCAAAAGTGTGTATGCGACAAGAACCGTAGCGGTACCAATAAAACCGAACTCCTCTCCGACTATGGCAAAAATAGAATCGGTGGTGGTTTCAGGTAAAAAAGCGTACTTTTGTTTTGACTGGCCCAATCCTTGACCAAAAATACCACCGGAACCAAGAGCAATCAGTGCCTGCCTGATCTGGTAGGAAGAGCCCAGAGGGTCATGTGAGACGTCCAGATACGACTTTAGACGGTTAAGTCTGTAGGGAGCAGCAATAGTCATAATAGTGACGGCAAAAATTCCCAGAACAACTGCCGCCAGTAGTCGGGACAGACGGCCCCCGCTGCCAAAATAAGTCAACAGAGCGCTTGAGGCGATCACCAGGGAAGTGCCGAGATCCGGTTGCAGCATAACCAAGCCGCAAACGACGCCCAAAATGGTAATAAAAGGGAGAAAATTGTCTTTTTTGGTGAAAAGAGCCGAAAAATAGATGGCTAAAGTTATTTTGGCAATTTCACTGGGTTGGACGGAAAAGAATCCCAGGTTAATCCACCTTCTGGCTCCCAGGGCACTGGTGCCCACACCGGGGAGAATAACCAAAACGAGTAAAAACAGGTTAAAAACTAACATATGAAGAGCGAATTTTTGTAATTTAAGATGGTTAAAACGACTGAAGAACAACAATCCAGCCAAACCGATCCCGCTCCACATCATCTGAAGCTTTAAGTAGTACCATTTATCCCCAAAGTTTCTGGAAGCATCGACGACTGAAGCACTGCCCACCATGACTAGTCCAAAAATTGTAAGCACGGATATCAGTATGAAAAGAGATCGGTGGTTTGGCATATTTTATTTAGTTTACAACGTGGCAAACCACAACCCGATTACAGCCAGAACAATAGTTGAAAGCCAGAGTCTGGCCACCACCTTTGGCTCAGTCCAGCCCAAACTTAAAAGCCAATAATGGAGAGGGGTTATGGAAAATATTTTCTTGCCGGTCGTTTTTATCGAAATCAACTGAATTAGTTGGGAAAATCCCTCCACTAAGAATACGAAACCTACAATCAGCAAGGCAAACGTTTTTCCTAATAGCAGGCCAATAACACACAAGGTGGCTCCAAATGAAAGACTTCCGGCGTTACCCAGCCAAACCCTGGCCGGATAGACGTTGAAATACAAAAATGCGATCAGCCCACCGATTAGCAGGGCAATAAAAATGGAGATGGTGGTATCCAGGGCATTTAAAGAAATACCCCAGAAAGCCAACAAACTGATGAGCAGAACTCCGCAGGCCAATCCGTCCAGACCGTCGGTAATGTCAAATGATTTGCTAAAGATACCTATTAAAGTCCCGGCAAGAGGCACATACCACCAACCGAAATTGACCACCCCGACGAAGGGAACGTTAATAATCGAGATGTTGAGATTCAAATGCATCATGGCGGCAATCAAAAGGCCGAGACCAAACATTAATATGGTTTTTTTGCCGGCCCAAAACCTGATCCGACCACCGCTGGATTTGAGGTTGAATATTTTGACTATATCGTCGTACAGTCCAACCAGACCGTATGAAATGAAGGTGAAAAATAAAACATTCAGTTCTTCTTTAAATGAATAGGCCGAAGTAAAGGCAATTCCCAGTTGACTGAGGGCCGGATATAAAAGAATGAATGATATAGTGGTCATGACGATAAGCAGGGCGCCGCCACCTATGGGAGTACCCAGTTTCCACTCCTGGATTCGATTCAAAGCTTTAAATTCTTTGACTTCATGCGAAACTGTCGGAGGCAGCGGGTGGTGATGGGTCAAGTGAAGTTTGTAGAGCAAATTAATAAAAGGCACAACGGCAATACTAGTGAGAATGAAGGAAAAAAGAAGGATGCCCAGATACAAAGCCATGACTAGTTAGACAGATAGGGCAGAAAGATAACCGCAGCGATTACTATGGAAAGAATGGCGTAAACGAGCATGGCACCGGCGGCGGTATCTTTGGCGTATTTAGCCAGCAGATGGTACTCGTCGGTTAATAAGTCGACCGTATATTCAATGGCGGTGTTAATCAGTTCGATGGACAGCCCGGTAGCAATAACAAAAAACAATATGGCCCACTCCAGATTTGTCACCTTCAGGCCGTAGGCTAAAAGGACAACAAAACAGGAAATGGTTAGATGAATTTTGAAATTTGGCTGAGTTTTGAACGCGGTTTTGATGCCATCAGCTGCGTGAACAAATGAAATATGGTGGCTTTTCATAGGGTGAGTTTAATTCATTATAATCCAGCCCGGGCTTTGGGCGGAATTTGGTAGTAACGGAAAAGCTTTTCGGCAATACTAAACCACAAAGGCGCGGCGGTAGTACTACCCCAGGGGGAGGTCTGGGGCTCTCTGAGAGTAACAATCATGGTAAAAATCGGGTCAAGAGCCGGAGCAAAGCCGACAAACGAAGCAATTACTTTGGTTTCATCGTAATGGCCGGCAATGGGGACCTGCGCCGTACCGGTTTTACCGGCCACCACATATCCCGGGACCCGATAGTAGCGAACTTCACCTTTTTCCACTCCGTTGATCATCATATTGGTCATGGCAATTGCGGCCGGGCGGGAAATTATGCGCTGCGAATCGGGAACGGGCAGATTTTTTTCGTCTTTTCCAGACTGAATTTTCTCAACCACCCGAGGCGGAACCAGGATGCCGCCATTGGCAATGGCGTTTACGCCGGCCAGCATCTGAATGCGGGTCACCGCAATCCCCTGGCCAAAGGCCGCAGTAGCCCAATCGATGTCCTCCCACTGATTGTCGGGGCGAAGAGTGGGGGTGCTTTCTTCCTGAATGTCGATGCCGGTGGGATTTCCGAATCCAAATTTTCTGATGTATTCCAGCATCTTGGTTTTGCCCAATTGCCGACTGACAAAAACCATACCGATATTGTCTGAGTGCAGAATGACGTCGGTCATGCTCGAATTGGCGTGATATTGGTCATTCCAGTTTTTAATAGTTTCACCCGAAATCGTCTGCGGTCCGCCGCAGATGGTGCAAACCGAATCCGGGGCGACTACTTTGGCGTCCAGGGCTGAAGCCATCACGATGGCTTTAAATGTAGATCCCGGCTCGTAGCCTTCAGAAACGATGGGGTTTTTAAATAATTCCCTGTCGAAATCGGAAAATGAAACAGGGTCATAGGCAGGTAAGCTGACCATAGCCAGAATTTTGCCGGTTTTGGTCTCCATGATGGCTACGGAACCGGCTTTGGCCTTATATTTATCGAGGCCTTCTTTTAATTTCTGAAATGCATAATACTGAACGGTTCGATCAATCGAAGTGACCAGGTTTTTACCTGGCTGCGGCTGGATAATCCGATGCTGAGATATGACGATCGGCCGGCCTAAAGCATCCCGGTCTTCGATGACTTTTCCGGGCTTGCCGGTTAAAGTCCGGTTATAGTAGCCTTCGAGGCCAAAATAACCTTCTGACTCTCCGGACTGATTTTTACCAATAAAACCGGTTATGTAAGCACTGCTACTTCCCGAAAGATAATTTCGGGAAGGTTCAAATTCAAAGCCGAGACCTGAGATTTTCATTTGCTCGATCTGAGCTTTGACTTTGGGCGGGATTTGATGAGCTAGGGGCAGCCAGGATAAATGAGTTACCGAAGCCAGGTCCAGGATTTTTTTAGCACTCTCAGAAGCAGGCAGAAGGCCAATTAATTGATCTTTTTGCTCTGCATTTAAGCCAAGTTTGCCGGGCTCAATGAAGCCTAAGTAGCTTTCGGAGTTAATAACCATGGGATAACCATCGGAAAATCTTATTTCGCCTCTGGGAGCATAAATCGATGTTGAAGTTCCATACTGGGTCACGGCAAGCTCACGTAACTCACCTGCTTTGACAATCTGCCAATACCCCAGTCTGAGCAGTAAGATCAAAAACCAGCCAATGAATAAGCTTTGCAGTAATCTATGGCGTAATTCCATGACTATGGCGTCAACGACGCAACCGTAATTGCCGTTAGGTTGGTGATCGTAGCAGGTTTCATGGAGTTTTCCAAGGCATATGCCTGAACGGCTTCAAGGGAAGTGTGGACTAAAATTTCTGACCTGAGGGCCTGGTTTTGATTCGAGAGGGCAGCAATCTGGGCTTGGATTTTAGCCAGTTTGTCACCGTCGGTGGAAAAAGTGGCCGACAAATACGCCTGCAGGCTCAGGCCGATAATCAGCAGAACGGGAATGATGAGAAAAGATTTTTTCATTTTTTTAAAAAGGCTCTGAGTTTGGCACTTTTAGCTTTGGAATTTAAATTAATTTCGTCTTGGCCCGGCAGAACCGGCTTGGGAGTAAGGATGTGTCCTAAATCTGACTTTTCCCACTCACGAAACTGATTTTTGACGATCCGATCTTCAAGGGAATGAAAACTGATGACTACAATCCGGCCGCCGCTTGTAAGCAGTGATAGGGCCTGAGGCAGGGCTTGTTCAAGGCTGTCTAGTTCGTTATTGACGGCAATTCTTAAGGCCTGGAAAACCCGGCGTCTTTGAGAATCTGATTGAATAACCATGGCCAGTTGCCGGGTGGTGGTTATTGGACGAGCCTGAATGATTTTTCTGGCTATCTGCTTGGACTGTGGTTCTTCTCCATAGGTTTTGAACATGTATTCCAACTCACGGTCAGACAGAGTGTTAATCAAATCGGCCGCGGTGTAGTTGAGCGTCGGATCCATGCGCATATCCAAGGGTCCATCAAGCTGAAAGGAGAATCCCCTACTGGGAGTAGAAAACTGGTGGGAGGAAACCCCCAGGTCGAATAAAACTCCGTCAACTTCGGTCCAGCTTTTGGCTGCGGCGACTTCCTTTAGATGAGTAAAGTTGGCCAAGACTGGGGTTAGACCGTCCAGACGAGGGCAGGCGTTTAAAGCGTCTGGATCCTGATCTAGCCCCAGGACTAGTCCTTGGCCTTTAATTATCTCTTGTGTGTGACCGCCACCCCCCAGGGTGGCATCAATATACCGACCTTGGGGTTTAACAGCTAAATAGTGACAAACTTCTTGTAAAAGTACGGGTTTATGGAAAATTTCCATATTTTAGATTCCTGAACCGGAGAGCTTTTCAGCTATTTCTTCGGCCCGGGAATTAATATCTTGGGTATATTTGGTAAATTTTGATTTGTCCCAAATTTCGATACGTTCTACGGCTCCGGCAATTACGCAATCGCCCATGATGGAGGCAAATTTACGCAGGTATTCAGGCAAAAGAATTCTGCCCAAGCGATCAATTTCGACTTCGCTGGCGCCGAAGCTGAGACTTCTGGTAAAACTTCTGGCGTCGGTTTGAGTTAGGGGAAGCTCGCCTAGTTTGGCGATGAGCTTTTCCCAGGCTGCCCGGGGATACAAAAATAAGCAGCCGTCCAGGCCCTGACTGATGACTGCTCCAGCCTCCAGTTGAGAACGAAACTTTTTAGGAATGGAAAGTCGGCCTTTTTCTTCAAGATGATGGTCATATTGTCCTATAAACATATATATTTACCACTTTATACCACTTTGTACCACTATGCTCCCTTTTCACAGGGGTGTCAAGACAAAATAAAGGCGAAGCGTAACCAGAAAAGAAGATCAAAAACACTATGGGGTGATTATTCAGCGGCTTTGAGGTCAATGGTTTCGCCCGGAGAAACTTCGAAGGAGTAGGAAGTTGAGAAAATGGAGTAGCCGTCGTCGTTTCGAAGAACCAATTCTAAAACCGCGTTATCAATGCTCTCGTGGTAAGTGAATTTGCCGCTGCTTTCACTACCCAGGAGCTGTTTTTGGGAGTAAGTGGTTTTGCCATCCAGTCTGGCTGAACCGCTGACTCCGGTTTGGATACGGTTTTTTTTGACCGTGGCGTCGTAAATCAAATTGTATTCCAGTTGAGCGGCTTTGAGATTAGAAAGTTCAATAGTCACATAATGTCCGTCTTTGGTAAATTCGAGTTGGGCTGTCGGCTGATCTGACTCGGAAAGCTGTTCGACCTGGACTTGTGGAGCCGGAGTGGGAGTGACTGCGGTCTGGGGGGCAGACGTAAATTTTTTGACCAGGAATACCCCCAAAGCTATGACAATGATGGGAATAATTACTAAGATTACTTTGGGTTTCATGTACTTACTTTAACTTTTCAATAAAATAGCTGTCAAGGCTAGCGACTGGCAACCTCTCTTGGACAGCTGAATCTCGGTCTCTAACGGTCACAGTTTGATCTTCCAGGGTCTGAAAATCAACCGTCACGCACCAGGGAGTGCCGATTTCATCCTGAGCGTAATAGCGCTTGCCGATATTGCCCCGGTCATCCCAAACAGTAGCAAGTTTGCATTCCAATTTGAGATGTTTGTAAATTTCCTGGGCTTTTCTTACCAGCTCAGGTTTGTTGGCCAACAGGGGGAAAACGGCCACTTTGTAGGGTGAAATTTTAGGATTTAATTTGAGAAACACCCGGTCACCGTCTTTGGTGTATGAATCCAGAAGTAAAAATAAAAAAGTGCGATCAACCCCACCGGAAGTTTCTACTATCCAGGGAACGATACCTTCAAACGATAGGTCCTGGCCGCTGAATTGACCATGACGGCCCAGATCCCAATCCTGGCGCCAATGAATGCCTTCCATTTCCCGGTCCCGGTATCTGATGTCAAAAGCTTTTTTGGCGTAGTGGGCTAATTTTTCGTGCTGATAAAACTGAAGGTTTTCCGGATGGGTAAACAATGACTGGTACCAGTCCATTCGGGCATTTTTCCAATACTCAAACCATTGGTCCATTTCTTCCGGCTTGGTAAACCATTGCAAATCCCATTGTTCGAATTCCCGTTGTCTAAACAGAAAATTACCAAAAGTGACTTCGTTTCTAAAGGCTTTTCCGATTTGAACTATGCCAAAGGGTAATTTGACCCGGGTAGAATTGGCTACATTTTTAAAGTTTAAATAAATAGTCTGACAGGCTTCACCTCTTAAATAGGTTTTTATTTTTTCCCCTTCAATAACCCCTAATTCTGTTGGCACCAAAATATTAAAGTTTTTCGGTTCGGTTAATTCACCCTGACAGTCTGGACATTTTTTGCCGTCGACGTCGTCAGCTTTAAAACGATGGTGGCATTTTTTGCATTCGGTTAAGGGATCTACAAAGCTTTTAATGTGGCCGCTGGCTTCCCAAACCCGGGGATGAGTAATGATAGCTCCGTCTATACCTACAATATTTTCGTGTTCTACCGTCATCCAACTCCACCAGAGTTTTTTGAGGTTGTTTTTCATTTCCACACCCAGTGGACCGTAGTCGTAGATACCCCCAAGGCCACCGTAAATTTCCGAGCCGGGATAAACAAATCCCCTTCTTTTACAAAGTGCTACTACTTCTTCGGTATTGTCCATAGTTTTTTGATTTTATCACTTCCGCAGCCGACTTAATATCGCCGGAGAGTGAAGTTTACGATTGGAAAGTTCTTCAATATATTCGTAGAGATTTCCTTCAAACGGACTGCCTTTAGGCCAATAACCCAACTCCTGAATGATTTGAGAAATCCAATCATTGATATCTGCCTGCCAGTCGTTATCCAATACCGAAATCTGAAGCAGGCTATCGGAGAGAATTTTGAATATTTGAGGTTGAGGTTGATTGTCCGGAGTTAACTTATCGATAACTTCGCAAAGTTGGTAGGCGATGTTTATCCGGCCTAAGTGTTTCTTCCAGGAAGCGTAAGAGTCGATAATTTCGACTTCGGTAATGACATCAAAATTACCCCGACCCTTGGCACGGCCGACTTTAACCAAATTGAATAATTCCAATGATCCGGCTCTTTTGGATGTAAGTTTTCTAACGGAGTTGGCTTTTAAAGTGACTTTGCCTTTTTCCAGGGTGTAAAGAGTAATGATCCGATCGGATTCCCCAAAATTCCGCCTTTTGATGATTACCCCGGTAAGTGAACTTAGATACATTAAAAAGTCAGGGTCATTTCCTTGTCAGAATCCAGGATGACTTCCGGCTGAACTTTATTGTTAATGGTGACTTTGTAGGGGAAATTCTTGGATCCGGCCTGCTTTTGAATCAGCAGCTTGTAAAGGGAGGAAGCCTTGACCGATGACTTGTATTTAATGGTAATGGGTTTGTTGTTTTCAGGGGTCAGGGTAAAGAAACCTTCTATTACCGTTTTACCCAAGTCGGTCCCGGTCGTTAGCCCGG
>MEXR01000027.1 GCA_001773775.1 Candidatus Amesbacteria bacterium RIFOXYB1_FULL_44_23
GAAATAATTTACGGCCAAATACCTAAAGCTATCAAGTGTCCGTTTGTCAAAGAAAAAAGTCTTCTTATTCTGATCGGAGATACCTCAACGTAAAAGTCTTCCGGAGTCGTGTTCAGTTCTAAATACGCCTCTCCGGCCAACTCTTACCTTACGGTTTTCTGAAAATCCGGGCTAGTAGCGTGTCCAGCCCAAATGGAACATGGGTAAAGAGGCCTGTCTGAGAAACTTCACCGCTTTCCCTACGTACCGAAACCATATCATGCTTTGTCGGTGGCTCCCCGAAACTATTCTCCCCATCCATCCCCTTATTCTATCAGTTCAAACCTGATAAACTACAACAGTATGTCTGCCCACACCCGCGCTCTTCTCATGCTTTTGGCCGTTTCTGCAATTTGGGGTTTTGCCTCACCCGTTATTAAAATCACTTTCCCCTATTTTCCTCCGGCACTGTTTCTCACCTATCGATTTGCCATCACCATTCTGCTTTTAATTCCGTTAACCCTTTACTTAGAACCAAAAACTCTCCACCAGCTTAAAGAGCTTTCCCCAAACGAAGCCTTCCTGCTCTTTTTGAGCGGTTTTTTGGGGTCTACCGTTCAGCTTGGCCTTCTGTTTTGGGGGCTGGATTTAACCACCACTCTCGACGGATCCGTGATTAACGCCACCTCCCCGGTTTTTGTAGCTATTGCCGGCATTTATTTTCTAAAAGAAAAAGTCACTTCCCGGGAACTGCTTGGACTGATAGTTTCTTTTATAGGCACCCTGGTTATTGTCATTCAGCCGCTTCTTGAAGGCCAAAAGTTGTTTTCCGGAAGCGTACTGGGAAACTTTTTGGTTTTGGCCGGAACCGTTTCCTGGGTAGGCTACGTAGTCATCACTAAAAAACAACTCAAACACAAAATTACCCCGTTGGTTCTTACCACCAACATGTTTGTGGTGGGTTTTATTACCATGTCCATAATTCTCTTTTACCTAAACACTCCTTCTCAAATTACCGCCTACTTTCAAAACGCCAGTTTGACAGCTCACGCCTGTGTAGTTTACATGGCTTACATTTCCGGAGCCTTAGCGTATTTTCTCTACCAGAAAGCCCAAAAATTAATCGAAGTTTCCGAAGCCAACATTGTTTTATATCTCGCCCCCGTCTTTACAATTCCCTTATCCTACTTCTGGTTGGGAGAGCGCATCACTTTGCCCTTTGCCATCGGCAGCCTGATTATTGTCGCCGGTGTAGTCCTCTCCGAGTTTCGCACAGCACGCAGCCACCACGTCTCCTAAATCTCCCTCAATTATCCGCTCCAATTTATGCCAACTCTCCCCTATTCGGTGATCCGTAACCCGGTTCTGGGGAAAGTTATACGTCCGGATTTTTTCCGCTCTCATACTTCTGCCTATTTTGGCTCTTTGCGTGCTTAAGGCAGATGACTTCTTTTCTTCTTCAATTTCCCACAATTGTGACCTTAGCATCGACAGGGCTACTTTCCGGTTCTGTTCCTGGGATCTTTCCTGACGGCAGTTAACAACCAGCCCGCTTGGTTTATGCGTCAGCCTTACGGCCGTCGCCACTTTATTTACGTTTTGACCGCCATGACCTCCCCCTCTGGTAAACTCCCAAATTAAATCGTCGTCTCGAACGATCACCAGATTTTCCGCCACCTCCGGCAACACTACCACTGAGGCTGTAGAAGTGTGGATCCGCCCGGCAGCTTCGGTCACCGGCACTCTTTGTACCCGATGCACCCCGGTTTCCCATCGCAATAAATTGTAGGCATCCTTGCCTTTAATTTTGATTACCCCGCCGTCTAATAACTCAGTTGACCACTTGCTGTACTCCGCAAACCGGCTGTACATTCTCAGTAGCTCCTCAGCCCAAATCTTAGCTTCATCTCCGCCTACTCCCGGCCGGCATTCCACAATTACGGCCCGAAAGTCATTTTTACTCACGCTCTCTGTCTCATCTGCAGTTCCGGCTTCCATGGCTTTCAGTAGCTCCGCTTTTTGCTTGGAAAGCTCAACAATTTCGTTCTGAGCCTCATTATCCAGATCCGTCCCCAATAGTTTTTTGACGTTTTCAATCTCCGCCTCAATCTTAGTTACTTCCGCCTCCAAAAACTTTTTTGCCTCGTCCATAGTCAATAATTCAATGGGTAGCCTAACTACTTAGTTTACACTTCCTCTGACCCTGTCAAACATCTCTTTTAGGTTTTTCGGCTTGGCTGCCTCTTTCTCATCTTCTTCCTTCTTTTTCAACACTTTTCTGGCCTTCTTTGACAAAGCCGCCTGCCCCTTCGGAGCTGAGGCCATTTTAGCCTGGAATTTCTCCACTCTACCCATGGTATCCACAAATCTCATTTCGCCCGTAAAAAACGGGTGACATTTAGAGCAGATTTCCACGTCAATTTTAGGCTTGGTTGAACCTACCACAAAGCTGTTCCCACAAGAACAAGTCACTTGTGCATCAAAAAATTTAGGGTGTCCAGTTGCTTTCACAAAGGCCATTTTACCAAAATTACTGCGCTTCTTCCAGAGTCACCTCAATCGTCTTTGTTTCACCGTCTCTGTACACCTCGATTTTTACTTTGTCCCCCACTTTATGCTCGGAAATAGCCTTGGACAGCTCGCTATCTGTCTCCCCGGTAATCTTTTTTCCGTCAAACTTGGTGATAATGTCACCCACCTCAATCCCGGCCTTAAATGCCGGTGACTCCTCTACTACCGCCTGCACATAGGCCCCGGTAGGAACTTCATATTGCAGGGCCGTTTTCATCGATAAAACCCGGTATCTGACTCCCAGATAAGGCCTGCTAAACTGCCCGGTTTTGTTGAAATTATCTATCGCGTCTTTAATCACATTAATAGGGATGGCAAATCCGATATTTTGCCCCTCCCCGGAAACAGCCGTGTTCACTCCGATGACTTGTCCCACAGAGTTTAAAAGCGGGCCACCGGAATTTCCCGGATTGATTGCCGCATCGGTCTGAATTACGTTATCCAGCCGCTCTACCATGCCCTCAAACGGACTTCCTGCCGATATGCCCCTTCCTAACCCGGACACCACTCCCGTAGTCACTGTATGCCGGAATTCTCCTAATGCTGTTCCTATTGCCACCACAAACTGACCTACTCTTAGTTTGCTCGAATCCCCCATTTCAACTTCAGTTAATCCGTTAACCTCCACTTTAAGAATTGCCAAATCATTTGCCGGATCCCGATAGATTTTCTGTACGTCATAGGTTTTATCATCTTTGGTAATCACCCGGTATTTGGCACTGGTATCAGACACCACGTGTTTGTTGGTCACGATCAATCCGTCGCTGCTGATTACAAACCCACTTCCGATATCCTCTTCAATCTTCTTTTCTGAAATCGATCCTCCCCGCTGACCAAAAAAACCGAATGGGTCAGAGAACGGATTATTGTCGGAAAACGGATTAAATACCCGCTGGGTGGTAGAAATACCGATGGTAACTACCGACGGGCTCACTTTTTCAGCCACTTCAATTACCGCCGATTCTTCATTTACTATTTTCTGAACATTAAAAATCGAACTTTGACCGCTTCTTATCGGCATCCATTTATCCAGTAGCTTAAATCCAAACAATCTATCCGACACCGCTCCTCCCACTACCGCTCCGGTTAATAAAGCCACCAGCGCCACAAAAACCGCAAATTTCTTCATAAGTTAGTATCTAAACACCCTAATCTTAAAAAAAGCTGAATATTTGTCAACCCGGAAGTTTATTTTAAAAGCTCTATCGCTTTTAGAAGTTGTTTATCCTCAACTATCTGGGCGCTGTCCGTTGCGTCTTCGCTTTCCACTATCACATCCGGAGTGATTCCTTTTTTATCCAGCCATTCGCCTGATGGCCGCAACCATTTAGCTACCGTTACATGAATTCCGGACCCGTCCGGGAAATCTTCCGGCTTTTGCACACTTCCCTTGCCAAACGATTTCTCCCCCACCACCCTTGCCCGCTGATGGTCTTGTATTGATCCCGACAAAATTTCCGCAGCCGAAGCACTGCCGCCGTTTACCAAAACTATCATCGGCATATCGACTAGTCTGCCGTTTCGGTCCACTTTGTTTAGTATCGAGCTGCCGTCGCCGTAAGCTTGCTCTACCACCAACTTGCCCGGCTTCAGAAACTCTCCGGCGATATAAACCGCCAGCTCCAGATATCCGCCGGGATTGTTTCTTAGATCCAGTACTAAACCGCGACAACTAGGCCCTTTTATAGGACAGTTTGCATACACATCCGATACGGCTGCGGCCCATTCATCCTGTGTTCTGTCCCCAAAGCGGGACAATTTAATAACTGCTACCTTCTGACCGTCAGGATTTTTCTTGTCCACCGGCACATATTCAGCCGTCACGCTTTTAACCACGATAGTGTCTCTAATCAAAGGCACTTCAAATGGTTTGTCTATTCCTTCTCTGAAAAGCGTCAGTTTTACTTCGGTCCCCTTAGTCCCCCGGATCATTTTCATCGCCTGGTTCACGGTTATTTTTGAAGTCACCACATCCACCCCCTTGGCTTCATCTTTAATTTTTAAAATCAGATCCCCCGCTTTAACACCTGCCTTAAATGCCGGTGTGCCGTCTAGAGGGGTCATCACTGCTAGTTGCTTATCTTTATACCCCAATTGAATTCCCACCCCTTCAAACGCCCCACCCAATTCTTCCTTAGTTTCTTTATTCTGTTGTACCGGCAGATACATGGTGTAAGGGTCACCCAACGAAGACACCATTCCTGAAATAGCCCCGTCAATCATTTTTTTCGGTTCCAGATCCGATTTTTCCACATACAACTCGGATACTCGGTCCCAAACTTCCCAAAACAAAGCAAAATCAGCTTCACTTATTTTTGATCCGGTAGGCGGTGTTCTGCCAACTACCGTTACCTGCTTCCAATTTGCAAAACTGAGCTTTAACTGCCGCTCCCCCATCTTATATCCGCCCCAAACGCAAAATGCCATCAACGAAACAATGATCCCGACCTTCCAAAAACGCATTTCTTGATACTACTACAGACCAGAAACAAAAGGAAGCAGAGCTAAATGCCTGGCTCTCTTGATTTCTTCTCCCAGTCCCCGCTGATGCGTGGCGCACATTCCGGATCTGTCCCGGCCTACAATCCGGCCTCTTTCATTCAAAAACCTGGATAAATTGGCTACTTCCTTAAAAGACGGCTCTACTTTTTCATTACAAAAAAAGCAATTTCTGGGAACCTTAATTTTTCGGGGTTTCTGCATCATATTAGAATGGGATATCTTCAGCTACTTCATCCGCGCTGCTTTTGGCTTTAACTTTTGATTTCGCTTTAGGAGTGGCAGAAACTGCCGCATCATCTGCCGGTGCCGGCGCTACAGGTGCGACTACTTCCTCAGCCGCCACAATATTAGGCGTCATGGGAGCGTATTCTTCGGATGGAGCCATCTCCACTCCCTCTTCACCCTGTCTTCGGGAATCCAGTACTAACATATCCTCAATTACGATCTCGGTAGCTTGTCTGGCGTTTCCGTCCTGACCGGTCCATTGTCTGGTCTGAAGTCGGCCTTCAACATAAACTCGGCGGCCCTTAAACAGTAGTTGTGAACACAACTCGGCCAACTTATTCCAGGCCACGATGCGGTGAAACTCTGTTTCTTCTTTCTTGTCTCCGTTATCGGTTACCCATCCCCTGTTTGTTGCCAGTCCCATGGTACAAACAGCCGTTCCCTGAGGCGTGTACCGCAACTCCGGATCCCGGGTCAAGTTACCAATTAGCATTACTTTATTTAGCGATCTGGCTGACATCTTTATTCAGAAACTTTTACCAATAAATACCTTAAGACTTCTTTGTCTACTGATAATTTCTTATCCAATTGTATCACGGAGGCTGCTGGCATCTCAAGTTGCATGTTCAGGTATATTCCTTCGCTTTGGTTTTTGATCTTATAAGCCAATTGTTTTCTTCCCATATCCTGGGTTCTGACTACAGACCCGTCCAAGGCTTTTAAAACTTTCTCTGTTTTATCCACAAATTTGTCTTTAACCTCGTCCTTAACCTCGGCGTTTAATACCAAAGTCAAATCATACTTATTTGTCATACCGGTGGATTTTACAATAATTCCGCCCAAATGTTAACTGCCAACCGGCTATACCCCAACTTTAAACTCCACCACGTCGTTTTCAGCCATCACGTACTCACGGCCCTCCTGCCTCACTTTGCCGGCTTCCCTGGCTTTAGTCCAGCCTCCGCAGGCCACAAAATCATCAAAACTCACACAGTCGGCTTTAATGAAATACTTTTCAAAATCCGTATGAATTACTCCGGCAGCCTCCGGAGCCTTAGTCCCCTTCTTAATCGTCCAGGCCCGGGCCTCAATCTCCCCGGCAGTCAGAAACGTAGACAATCCCAAAACCCTGAATGCTTCCTGAATAACTTTTTCCAGTCCAGATTTTTCCACCCCCAGATCAGCCAAATACGCTTTCTGCTCATCTTCAGATAGTTCTGCTAGTTCCGCTTCCATTTTGGCACAAATTCTCAAAACCCCATCCGAGTCCTTTAATTTGTTCTCGTCACTGTTAAACACTTTAATAGCTGGCTTGTTGCAAAGAAGCTGCAGCTCAGCACAATGCCCCACCTGTCCTTTAGCCAGACTGTCTCGAACCGACAGAATTTCCCCAGTTTTTATTTTGTTTTTTGTAATGTAACTATCAACCGTCTGCAAATCTGCCAGTATTAATTCGGTTCTAAGCACTTCAAAATCCGCTTCCGGGTTTTCTGATCCTGCTCTGACCACGTTCTCATCCGAAAAATCACGCAGTAAATATAAAATCGCATCCACTTCCCGGATATGCGACAAAAACTTATTTCCCAACCCCTCCCCAGCACTTGCTCCTTTAACCAAACCTGCAATATCAACAAACTTTATCGTTGCCGGAACTATTTTTTGAGTCCCCACGATCTTTGCCAAAACATTCAGCCTGTCATCGGGCACTGGAACTACCCCAATATTGGGTTCAATTGTGGCAAAAGGAAAATTTGCCGCATACGCCACCTGTTTTTTTAACAGGGCATTAAAAAGAGTGCTCTTTCCTACATTTGGTAACCCGACTATCCCAATTTCTAACCCCATCCTCCTATTTTACTATTTTTTTATATCCAAACCTGCTTAATTGTTCTTCAATATCCGAATATTTCTTACCGCACAACATTCCCCCGGCTATGAACTCCTCCTGGGTTACATCCGCTAAACAAAAATCCGGTATCTTAAACCTATTCATTTCCTCAACTGTGGAAAACTCAAAATCTACTAATACCAATCCTTCCAGGTCATCGCTAAAAACATCTATTTCAGCCGAATGTTTGTCAATTTTATAAAAATATCGGGTTTTATGTATCTTTTTACCCGTAGTCTGGGCTAGTGCTTTAAATTCGGCCTGTTCCAAAAGTATTGTCTGTTCGGTGTGTTGCGATGCGTCTCCCGCCACCAAAGGGGTCTTTTTGGTTATTTCATACTTACTCCCCTTTTGTCTAATTCTCAGTCGCGGATGTATTGCACTTTTCGGAATATATATATCCAACAATTCTTTATTTTCACTTTTTAGAAGTCCTTCGGGTAAATACCGGGCCAAATACGTCTTCTCTAGCTCTAATTCTTCCATATTAAGTTAGATAAGATTTTATCAGAACTAACCGTCTACTGGTGGTTGAGAATGTGCTTTGTCCTGAATATCCCAGTATCCCTATGCTGATTATGCACCTACTCCCGTTCTACTTCTGTATTTTTGTTCGAACCACGTCACTTCCTTTGCCAATTCCGAATACAATTTCGCCATTCTCATACCGCTTAATCCATCAGCTAATAATTCAATGCCAGCCAGTGTCGAAGATTTTAATATCCCCATATTGGCAGCATTTGCCACCCACCTTTCCACTGCCGTTAGTCCCACATGTTGCTTTAACCACATACATCCCGCCAATGCTTTTTCACGGCTCATCAAAGTTGGCTTATATACCAAATGACACCTATCTCTGGCTCTACTGTCTGTTTCAGTCATTCTACCCTCCTCTATTAGTTGTTGCTGAAACTTACTACCACTCCGAGGTTGAATAATGTGCAGATTTACATTCAATTTATGTTCATCAATAAATTCAGCCATTCTTAAAAATGTTTCTTCATCATGCGTATCCAATCCCATCACCATAGACCAGCTTATTGGTATTTTATACCTACGTATCTGTTGCAGAATTTTGTCAAAATTATCAACAAGTCTAGTTTTTGCAGGGGAACCTGCATAGTTTGCGTCCAAATCCTCCAAACCTGCCAAAAAGGAAACACAATGTTTACCCATCTTTTCCAATAGTTGTTCATCGTCGGCAATTTGCGCAATTGTCCCCTCTCCTGCCCATTTGATCTTCCGAGAATTTAAATAATCAAATAAATTATTTAATTCCCTTTTATTCAAATTAAACAAGTTGTGATCGACAAAAAGTAAGATATCACTAGGTCTTAATTTCATCATCTCAATTTCTTTTATCACTGTAGCCATATCCTTCTTGGATATCCTCTCACCCGCAATCGGACAAAACTCGCAATTCTGGCTGCATCCAGATGTCATTTCTATTGGTTTGATTAACGATCTGTTAAATATGGGGTGTACACGGTAAGTTGCCTGTTCGTCCAATGATGGATGGGCGCAATAGCCTCCTAAATTTACTTTATTTTGATTACAATACAACCCCGCTAAAGTGCCGTTATCATAATCTGTAGTTAATCTCTGAACATCAAAATCCGCCCTCCCTGAGTAGACAGCAATATTTGGATATTCCCCTGCTAGCCTATTGGCTATTGGAGTAATGCCCTGACCACCGATAACCACCCTGCCCCCCAAGTCAGGATTCGCTCTTATAATCTCCAAAGCATCATCCACCCCTCTATCAATTGCTGAAATAAGCACCAACCCCCTATGTCTTTCTAAAGCCTCTGTTCCCTTTTTTGATAATGCGGCGATTGATGGTTTGTATCCTTCTTGCACTAGCTCTGAATAAAGGATACCTATTCCTAAATGTGGTACTCCGTGAAAACTACCGTCCCGCAATGCACGCTGCACCGTATCAAACGGGTTGATCTGTTCAAAATACGCATTTCCCATTTGCGTGATAAGTA
>MEXR01000028.1 GCA_001773775.1 Candidatus Amesbacteria bacterium RIFOXYB1_FULL_44_23
TGAGTTCCAGATTACCGGATACGCCGTCCCCGGACTGGGCGACAAATATGCCTCCGATACCAAAAGCATGTTTCCTAAAGCTTCCTCCGACATTATCCTATCTTCTAACATTACTCCCATTGCCAAAGACCTCCAAAAACAAACCCTGGAATTGTCTCAGACTTTGGTATACTAACTCCTAATGAATTTGAAAGTCGCCCTACTGGTTTTGGTTTTAGCTTTTGCAGCTTTTTTTGCTTTTTTGGTTTTTATGCCGCAAAATACCAACACTGATACTTATAACAGCAGTGCAAATACGGATGTTACTTTAAGTAGCCCCGCACCAACTGCTATTATTACCACCATGCCTACTCCAACCCCTCAAACCCAATCCAAATTCGAAATTAAGCCTAACGTCACTTACCAGGTAGTTCTTACCACAACGGCAGGAGCTATCACAGTTGAGCTAAACACCAACAAAACCCCCATCACTGCAGGCAATTTTCTCTCACTGGCCAAAGCCGATTTTTACAATAACACCAAGTTTCACAGAGTTATTAATGGATTTATGATTCAAGGCGGAGATCCTAAGGGCGACGGAACCGGCGGACCGGGTTATAAATTTGCCGATGAGCCCTTCGAAGGCGAGTACACGGCCGGAACCATTGCTATGGCCAATGCAGGTCCCAACACTAACGGCAGTCAGTTTTTTATTATGCATAAAACCTATCCTTTACCCAAAAACTACGTCATTTTTGGAAAAGTAGTCAAAGGTATGGAAGTTGTGGATAAAATCGCTACCGCACCCGTATCTGCTAATCCTTATTCCGGTGAAAATTCTACTCCCGTAAATCCGGTCGTCGTCACCTCAGCGCAGATAGTCGAAATCCCTTAATCATTCGGGTGAGTCAGATTGTGCCGAAGCTCATCGATAGAAACAGAGGGGTTGTGTCTTCTGGATGGATCATCTGGATGCATAGCAGTTAACGTTTTAACTGCATCTTTCCCAACTCTTCGCAATTGCCAAAGAAGTCCACCCACTGTTAATCCGATTGCAGACAAAGCGCACTTGTAATAAGTGGATAATTCCATAAATTGAGTGAGAAGGTCTTTTTCCATACAGCTTGAAAGATTAGTGCAAACTATAGGACGAAGTAAATAAAAAGTCAACTGTTAATTACTGTTTGGTGATGACCAATATTCTGCCCCCAAAGTGGCACTTCAGTAAGTTTGGTGCATTTGATGAACTAAAGTCTAGCTTATAGTATAATGCGCGCATGGCGCGCAAGGAAGATCTTATAATCGATCCACTAGGTGGCGAAGACACATGTCTTGATGATTTGTGTAGTCGTGTAGACCAAATTAAAGCAGATGTTCGAGACTGTGCCGTCACAAGGTTTCCCCAAGATCATTTAGTGGCACTGGAAATTGGGAAAGTTTATCAGCAATTGTCCTATAATGCCATCAAAAGGTGGCATAAAAACCTTTGCCCGAAAAATATTAATGGAAATTTCGGAATTCTAGCCTTTGGCTCAACCGCAAGGGGTGAGCTCTGCTACTATTCTGACATTGATCTGCTTGTCACCTTCAACGGACAATCTGATTGTAAGTTACTATTCGAAATGACTAAAGGCTTGGAACAATTCCTAACTCAGCTCGGGTTTGATCCAGAAATAAAAATATTAAACACAACCCAGACCTCCACCAAATATTTTAACCAGGATTTGGTAAATTCTGAAATTGTCATTGCCACGGACCCGGTTGTCGGCCGGCCTGATCTACACACCAAATTCGCCCAAGAAGCATCCAAGTCAATTCCCCAAAAGGCACTTTACTCAATCTTTGAACAAAGAAATCCCCGAGGTCGCAACATCAAAGCCGACACTGAAGATGTTTTCAACATAAAATGGGACAGGGGAGGCCTCAACGACTTTCTGATATTAAGAACCATCGCCAAAAGTTACGGTTCTCAACAACTGGAAACAGTCGCATGTTTAAAAGATTTGCTCAACCTGGGGAAAATCACTGATTCTGAATTTGAAACTCTTACAGATATCTTTGCGCAATATTTGTTTTTCAGAAACGAAACTCATGTTTTTGCTGGCCAAGAGGCAGAAAGACTCGGGCCAAAAACCAGACGACATATTTGTGACACTCTTCCCAGTCCTGGCAATCCGGAAGAATTTAAAGCTCATCTAAAAAACTTAGCCCGATACACCCACCAAACATTTCTCCGCGTCAGGGATGCTTTTTTAAAATCTCAGGGAATAAACCCAGAAGAGTGGGAAAAATTTGACCAACTGCCAATCGACGCTCAGCTTACATACGCCAAAAGCACCAATCCAAATTGTGTCAGCGTAGCCGCCTGGGGAACAACTGATCCGAAAGTGCTGGATGTGGCTCTAGAAAATCAACCAAGCTATCTTGTACTTCAAGCTGTTTCCAGATCGAGATACGTCACTCCAGAAACTCTCAGAAAAGTTGAGGTTATCTGCAGAAACAACCCAAATTTTGGTTTTTCCCGACTAATGTTAGCAGTCCAAACCAATGCTGACCCTGAATTACTTACGCTATTGTTCAGAAACACCACCCCCGACTCCACGCAGTCAGAAAAAATTCGAGCCATTGCCAAAAAACGACTTGCACATTTCCATTATGATACGGAGTATGAGATTAAAGATGAACTTAAAAAAGAGTTGGAATGCATCGTATTTTACCCTGAATCGTTCCACGACTATTTTCTAAAAAACACAGAAGAAACCCTCACCCCCCATCCGGGCAGGCTTTACATCAACTACGCAGGAAGGCTGGCGGTCGGCAAAAACTTTGAAGCTTTTTTAAGGTTAGCTGCTGGCCTTAAAGAGAGAGGTATCGATTTTGAATCACACGTCTTTGGACCACTAGAACCATCGTTCTCAAGTCATCTGGAATTATTTTGGGAGCTTTTTGGCCACGACCAAGACTTGGTAAAAAGAATCAAATATCACGGCGAATACGACTTGGCTTCTCTCAAAAAATCTGTGTTGCAAATGCAAACCCTGGGAACGTCAGTTTTTGTTTTCAGTAAGGGGTTAACTACCAAAGAGCTTTTAAGTATGGGTCAATCCGTAATAACTACCGACAAGGGAAATGGCGACGTCTCGCAACTTAAAGTTGCATGTCTAGACGAAGATCAACTTCAAGATCCACGATATTTAGAACAACTTATTTCAAATATCTTGCAACTATGTAATTCGCCTGAAAACCTTAAACTGCAAGGATTGGAAGCCCAAGCCTATGTAAACGACAACTATGGTTTGGAAAAGTGGGGAAAGTGTTACAAACAATTGTTAAAAGGTATCAAACCTGATTTTAGAAGTGTACTTATACTAGGGACCGGTCCGCTGACTGCACCACATGGGCCGGCTGTCTGGTCCAGAAACTTACTCAAATATGCTCAAAATGACTCAGAAATCGATGCCGACTATGTCACACTACCCAATTCGAGCTCTGTGATCTTTAATCGGGAAGCTGAAATAGACTGCTCAAAAGATGAGAGCATGGCAGTTTGCCATTCGCTTGAAGAAACCATAAAAACCGTACTCAGCGTCAACCCAGATTGTCGTCCCACAAATCAGACAGTGGATCAATTTGTTTCCAATTTAACAGAACTGTCAAAAAATCCAAACGCCGTAGCTATTCTATCTAGTAAAGTCGCCGAAAAAACAACTCAATCAGCCTTCGAACATTGTGGTATTACTCAAGATCAAATCCTGTATCCTGTTATTGCCTGTGATGAAGTAACTTCGTACGGAAGACCGGTAAGGCCGATGTTCAAATTAGTGCATTTAATAGAATCTTTGCAAAAAGAACTTCCCGAGTCCGATGTAAATATTTCTTTCGGTAAACCCCATGTTTTGGTTGCAGTTAAAGAGAAGGTTCAACGCGGAACTCCTTTTATATACGTCGACCACGTATTAGCTTCGGATGAGCCATTATTACAATCGATTCTGGATAGTGAATACTATAGCCAACAAGAAAAATCTTGGTTTCAAAGACTTCACGCATTAATTAAGTCAACCATCAGGCGGTATGCAGACAAATATGTAGCTTTATGGGAAATAAATCAAAATATCGCAATTAAACAGCTTGGAATTGATCCTGAAAAAATTACATTAATTCCTAACGGGGTAGACACCACCCTTATCAAAACTTAACATGACTGTCGAAAAGTTAGCTGAACTTCTAAATACTCAACCCCGAGCTCCGGAAGAGTCAAAGGTGTTGTCGGAACTCCGCACACACTGGATGGAAGCACTGTCAAGACCATTGTGGTATAAGCAGTTACAAACTGAAATAGTCAGTCTCTTGTTTGCCAAAAACAACGGCGACTCCCGCCAAAGATGGATTAGACGTCAACTAATCGCCACAATTGGCTGTGCGCTAAAAGCAGGAATAATTCCTTTATCGCCTGCGGATGAATTTGCAGATTTTGATTCGGAAAGAGAGCCAATTTCCGACATAGTGATTCACCATACTGAAGGTAGACCTCAAACCACCCCAGATGAGTTAAATGCTTTGGGATTCATTTTTCAATACACCAAAAACTTTCTGGCGGGTCCTATTTTAGGTAAAAGCGTAGAAAATAAACCTGTGGGTTCTGGCCATGTAATAAACGGTCGACAGGTTTTTTATGCATACCACTACTTGGTCAACTGCGATGGGGAAGTGGTTAGACTATTACACGACACCCACATTGGCTGGCATGCCGGCAATTGGAACGTAAACAAACGCAGTGTGGGAATAGCGCTGGCCGGAAATTTTGACGATTGTCCTCCGCCACAATCTCAACTGGATGCTGTCATTGATCTTATCAGAAATCAATATCCAAACATTGAACCTCAAAGGGTATACGGACATTATCAGGTCAATTTTAGCAAAACCTGTCCCGGCATAACGTATGCTAACTTATGGAAAAAAACTCTTTTGGAACGATTGGAGCAATAGTGGTAGAGACACTAAAAAACTAAAGAAAAAATGGCATCAATTTAAACGACTTGTCCAAACTTACAATTAATGCAAACTTTCAGAGAGATTAAATGTTTGTGATAGTATTAATTTGTGACATTTACAGCTGTGTTGATGTTTATATTTTGTCTGCTGGTATTTGTAGTTTGTGGTTGGGAGTTTTTAAGGAATTTAACTAATTTTATTAAAGGTTTTGGCGCTGTTCCGTTTACTGGTATAGGAGAAGCGGCGTACGGTAAACCCCTTCAGTTAGTTAAGCCAGAAAACGCCTCCTTTTTTGAGAAAACCTATTTATTATTTATGGTTTTGGTTAACTTGTTTGGAACCACAATTTTTTCGATCGCAATCTTTAGACTCTTAAGAGAAGTGGGTTTGTTTTAATATTTCTGGGAAATGGAGAGGGGATTTCACATGAACTTTACGCACAAATGATTAACAATCCACACGAGCTCAGGCTGATAGATCTTCAGCTATCCGCTTTTCAAGTTCTTCCATTGAATGCGTAAAGCTTTCTTCAAGATCAATATCGTATTTATGGGCAAGCACCAAAATACACCATAAACAATCAGATAATTCATGTGCCAGTTTCTCATCGACATCTTTCGAATTTCTTATTCCGGATTTGGCCATAACAAGCTTCATTAAGTCTCCAACGTCTCCCACAAATCCTTCCATTATCTGTTCTCTGGTCCATTCTTTACCGTATTTCTTCTTTTCCAATTCAGAATACTTATTTCTTATAGCTACGGCTCTTTTTGCAATTTGCTGAAAATCCATATCTGTACTATATCAACTTAAATCATTTTTATCACTTGGAGCTGGTAACCACACGGTGGTAGAACTTCTCACTTGCTCAATAACAATCCAGAAGAGACAAAATTGCTATTTAGTAGCTCCGAAGGCTAGAATCAGTTTTCCAACATCTCAAAGGTTAACTTAAATCCCACCTTGTCCCTAACAGTCTTAATAACATCGTAGTAAGGTTTGAGTTTGTTGTCATTGGGTTTAGCAAAGAAAACCAGCTCTGAAATACTTAATTCTTTGGCTTGGTTTATTGCCATTTTGGTAATTTGTGGAACTAACTTTTCAGTTAATCTCTGATTGTAAAATGGGATTTTCATCTCTGAACTTATTAGTCCGAATTTTCCAGAAAGAAAAAGAAGGGGGAGACTTCTCTTGCTACACGAAGTCACTACATCTCGTACTCTTTTTGAAGAATATCTATCTTTAGCAGGAATATTTCCAGGAGATTCTGACTTTTCTCGACTACAGTAGGTGCATCCGTAAATCATTGTTAAATATTAACCCCTTTATAGTATACCTATTTTGTAAGCGGGTAACGGTATTCAGCTCGAACCTATTTGGCCTGGATGACTGTATTAAAGAGTATCTCAAAACCCACCCAGAACCTTCAGTAGGTGTTCAACTAAAAATAATCTTACGAGCGCTAATTGCCTATGACATTAGCGTACAACTTAAGGAGCTAATGAGCCATATGGGGATAGTCAGTTTTGTTATGCCCCTAGTTATGAGACGACCTGCTAAATGCCAGGATTAAGAGTTTTTGATACCAGAAGCAATTGTTTTATGCATTATTTTTGAGTTAATCCGCTCTAATATGTCATCTGGCAAACGAGTAAATTCAGGCGCTGCGTTGCATCCAGATGCCCCACCCAGAGGTATCTTTGTTATCCCCAAGTCACCTTCCAGATTATCCGATAACTTTTCAAAATTTTTGTCGACCATATATGCACCACTTGGAACCGCCATTCCAGTGTCGCCTTGATTCTTATTAAATGTAATTTCCCTAGGTTTAGTACTATTAACAACTCCTTCCATGCTTGTTTTCCACTTCAACAGAAAAGACAAAAAGTCTTCATAGTTACTATTCATTTGTTCTCTATACTCTTCATAGTCATTGTATTTCTTTTTTATTTCTTCATAACCTGACAACACGTCATCTTTAAAACAGAACACATCGAATACAAAATAGTCCTCAAACTTACCCAAATGTGTTTCCTCATCACCACTAAGAAGAACCATTAACCCCGGAGGAGTAATGAACCCGTGAGCTATGCCATGCCTTGCATAGTTATAAACGATTTGTTTATATGGGTGATACTTTTTGTGAAGATGATTGACGACAAAGTGTTCAAATTTTTCATCTCCATGATCTTTATCTATCTTACCCATTTCCAAAGCTCCAAGAATTTCGCAAAAAGTACAAAGAGTCATAACCATCTGGAATCCACACCTGCCTAAGCCATCTACTGAAGCGTTATAGTGAGAAAGGTTATACATTGAACCTATATCTCTAATAATGTAGTCATCAAAATAATGGAACAAATTTCTCATAAGCATCTTTCACTATTTAAACTGTAAAATTGGACTGATGTTATAATTCTGAGGTAAATATAACTCAAAATGCCTATTACTAATATAGAAACAATCATAGATATTATTGTTAACGTAAGAAGTCTCATAACCTGGCCCTTGAAAATGTTGTGGCGTTTTATTAAATGGCTATGGCCATTTACCCTAAAAAGCCAAAAAGAGAAACTCGGCCTTATTGAGGGAACTTGGCGAGAACATTATTGGGAATATGGGAAAAGTGGTGACAAAGAAGTTATTTTGATACACACTGACTGGAAAATAACCAACACTTTGTCTTACAACTTAACTGCTCTAAACGCATATTTAACAAAACCTCAAAAGACTAAGGGTAGCGTTATGGTTAAGGATCCTCATAGCCAGTACCATGGGAACTATCCTATTCCTCAAAATGTGACAACCGACATGAGCATAAGTTTCGTTATAGATAAGAAGCATGCAAAGAACGAAAACAAGATTTTTAATTTAAACCTAGAAATAGAAGACCCGATTGGTATACGTCATCAGATAAAAGGTGTTTCCGTTAAAAATATCAGAACACGCTCAAACAAAAAAGAGGTTGAGCCTCTTTCTGTTGAGAATCCAACAAAAATCAAACATAAAATACTAAAAAAGGTTGTATCAATTTTAAAAAATGAAATTGAACAATACAAAGTTCGCGGGAGAAAGGACGGGCGATTAGGTACGATTGAGTGGCCCCGAGGTGGCATGGAATGGAGAAAAGAAGGTGAGTCTATTCGCTTTCTTAACGAAAATTCAAATAAATCTAGTGTTATATCTGATCAGATAACTAAGCTTGTGAGGCTGTATAAAGCAAGTCCAAAGGATGGTAAAAGAAAAATAATAAAATTTGTAAAAGATAGAATTGACGCTAAACAAGAATATCGGGATATTGCATATTTTATTGTTTTATTTTTGTTTGAAATCGGAGAATTGAGTTTAGGACTGAGGACTGCCGTAGAAAAATTGAAAAATGACAAAAGTGTCTCACTCGGAGATGTCTTTAAATTAATTGATATATTATTGACATTCAGATTTAAAGAGTTTGGAGAAAAAGAGTTAGATGTAATAGAAGTAGTAGTGTACAGCACCGAAGAACATACGTTTAGAATAAAACAAAGAGTCAACGCTATCCGCGTTGACTTATAAAAAGTTCGGATTCGAACCTCGTTACCGGTAATTTTCACACCCTGGCCAACGTCAAAAAAACCTGGCTCGAACCAGATTTCTAGGCTAAATTTTTGAAATTTTCAATTCATTACCGTATGGAGCGGGTAAGGGGAATCGGACCCCTGTATTCAGTTTGGAAAACTGACGCCCTACCATTGAGCGATACCCGCATTGGTCTAGTAATTATACCTAAAAACCCCTGTTTCAATCTACTGGACTTTGAAGCTGGCCAGAGTTTCATTAAACATGGCCGCATAATCAGCCCATTTAGAATCCAGGGCAGTGGCCGTAACTACATATGCCTTATCACCCACAATCTGCAGCAGTTGCAAATTGTGGAGTTTATAAACTCCCATTTGATATGAAGCCTCCAGAAGCATTCCCGATCCGGTGGAATCACCGGCAGATTTTT
>MEXR01000029.1 GCA_001773775.1 Candidatus Amesbacteria bacterium RIFOXYB1_FULL_44_23
TATTTGGCTCAACGAATCCGACGCCAGCAATTATGAGCGGGAAAGCCCTGTTGAGGACTTTGGTATTCATGTTGGCGACCACAATGCCACTGATAATTTTGACGAGCAAATCACCGGACATCTGGAAACTCTTCCGGCCATCGCTTCATATTGTGCATCCCAACTGGCTGCCTGCGGCGGAGATGATGCCTGCAAAGCTGGAGTGTTTGCCGCCATTTATCTTACAGGAAATTCTTGCACACCTGGTCCCGCCGACATCGTATACGGAAACAACATCCTGCAGGTCTGGAGTTGGATTAGTAGCTGTCCTTTCCCCTTCCCCTAACTTGTCTAACCATGTATATTATAGTTGTCAACCAATATGAAACTTTTTTCTAAAAAGATCTCCTCCTTGTTGTTAGTCCTTGCATACACCTCCACCTTCCTCGTCTCTTCATTTAGTCCTCTGTTGTCTGTCCCCATAGCTCAGGCCCAATGTGTTGATAATCCTGGTGAATATTACTGCACAGGCACACTGGGCCCACCCCCAATCGTAGGAGCACAAAGTGCCTGCGCCGTCACTTCCACCCTAGATTTATTTTTGGGTCGGCTTTTTATTGATCCAGACAATCCCCCACCAGCTCCCACACAAGCGGAGATTGATCTAGCACAAAACGAGTGCGAAATTCTTCTCTATGAAATTAATCGTTATTTGTTTGCTTCCCCCCCGCCTGCGCCCTGGTACAATCCATCGGTATTTTCTTTCGCTAGAAAAGTTTTTGACACCTCTAATCCCGATGAAATTTATGGCGAGAGATATACTTTTGCACAAGTTAACTGGATTATGAACTCCATCTTTGTCATTGTGTTTCCTCCACTACAGTACACGAACTTAATCGAGTTGTTCGATTTTCTCACCCAACTCTCGGTGGGGATGAACAGGGCCAGAGACCTTTTCACCAGCGACGCTTCAGATGCAATCAACACCCTTCCCAAATTAGGTTTTATTGGCGGAACTTATTTCCTTATGGCCCAAGTGCCTAAGCTGATTTTTATAGACCCTATCGCTTCAGGTGTGGGCGAAGTCAAACAACTAGCCTCCAAATTCAACATTGTCTCACCCGCACTTGCTCAAGCCTCAGGAGTAGGATATGAAAAATTAGGATTAGGAACCGTTAGGGGTATGTGGATTGCCACCAGAAACATGGCCTATTTGATTGCCACTATTGTTTTAGTTGCCGCCGGACTCATGGTAATTTTCAGAACAAAAATCTCCCCCCAGGCTTCAGTCACTGTTCAAATGATTATTCCTCGTTTAATTATCTCATTGACTCTGGTCACCTTTTCGTTCGCCATTGTAGGCTTCGTCATTGACATGATGTACGTCATCATCACTGCAGTTTTAGGTATGATAGCCTTCACCCAGGGTGTCACGGGTATCACTGTTATTAACGATCTTGGTCAAGCTATTACCTCGCTTACTGGCAATTTTAACTTCGTCAGTCACTTTTTGTTCATATATATTTTTGTCGCAATATTGTTGCTACTCGCCACCATAATCCTCGCAATTGTTCTGGCTTTTGCCTCATTTGGTGGTGCTGGTTTGATTGTTCCCCTGCTTGGAATCGTTATGGGCTTTTTCATGTGGTCTGTTTATGTATGGGCCAAAATTGTTGGCCAGTTAATTGTTGCCTACATTACCCTCATGTTGCTAACAATCGCTGGGCCCATAATGATCATTGTGGATATTCTTCCCACTTCAACTGGGGGCTTCAAAAAATGGTTTAGTTGTGTCGTAGGCAACGCCTCAGTCTTTGTCACATACGCTCTGTTGGCCATATTAATTCACATGATGTTTGGTATGTTCTCTGGAAGCTACGGCATGCCAGGTTTTCAACCATATGTTCGCACTGGTGGTATCAACGCTAGTTACGATCTCCCTTTGTTTGTCAGCGACTACCCTGCGGGAATGTTTCTTCAATATTTACTTTATGTTGGTTTCATGTCGATTGTTCCCACGCTTGTCTCCTCAGTTAAGAATATCTTTTGCAAAACAACCGACTTTAGTAACTTCCTTGAAAACACCGTCAAAGACACCGTTGGATCCTTCACCAAAGCGGGTGACCAGGCCGGAAAGGCATCAACTGAGTGGAAACAAAGGAGAGACGCTGAACTTGCTGCTTTAGAGGCAGGCAAAAAACCTAATCCATAACCTCTAACTATCCTAATACAGCACCGTTAAAATTGTTTAACTCGATAGCAAATTTTCGCTCGTCAGGCTTGTTATTATTGTATTCCACCCACTTAACCATACCTTCTACTTCGCTAAAAGACTCGCTCATTGCGTTAATATCACCCCAAACTGCTCTTCGTACATAGTTCTGAGCATGTGAAGACTTTTTAAACCAGTTTATTGCTGATTTTCTAATATAATCAGCGTTTGCTGATCGCGTCAACAGGTCTTTTTTGGGATTAAGGGTCCTTCCATGGCTCCCAATCCAGCCCGCCAATCCCCGTACATCTATCGTGAATTCTTTATCCTTTTTTGGATCAAAATATCTAAATGGATGCCTAAAAATCTCGGCCAGTATTGTTGCAGAAAGTTCATTTTGTGAAACCAAAGTTCCTGTGCTATCTAGTCCCAACCTTATCAAAAGCATCCGAGAAAACACCTCGCTAACCCTTTCATTAACATTTGCCAAGTCTCCGCTCAACTGATCCATGTCGTCCAGTTGTCTAATTATTTTTTCAGCCATTTTCAAAGCAAACGGAGTTCTAAAAATAAGATTCTTCTCGGGCTCATTAACTAATAGCTGTTTTTCTGACTCCATAACCATAGCTCTCCACTCAGACGTAACAGCATTAACTTTCATCTGAGCCAGCGTTGGGGTGTTCTCCATTTCGGCCACCGAAATTTTCCCCCCTTCCATTATTCTCGAAAGTAAAGCTTGTTTGCTCCTAAAAACACCCTTGGAGGCGGTGAAGGAGTCAAATCTAAAAGGAGAGGACAAAGCTTCGTAAACAGGAACTCCAGCGATTCTATACGTTGAATCAGCTCTATTATGTTGTAATTGTTTAATAAACTGACCATTTGCTACTTGAGCCGTTGCAGACCTCTTAGAAACTTCTTTGACAGCAATTTCCGAGTAAGCAGCTTCCCACATTTGACGGTTTACGTCAGGATGAAAATATCCCGGATTTTCCTGTATATTTCCACTAGGATCAACTCCCACGTATTCTCTCACCAAAACGGCTGGAAGCCCGCACATCTTTAAAAAGTTATATCCATAAATAAAGACCATCCACACCTTCGGATCTTCTGGGTTCGCTATCTTCATCTCTTTCGCAATATCTCTTCGAATTTCCGTCCCAAAGTCTGGCTTTTCACCGGTAGTTAACCTTTTATATCGCTCCAGCTTTTGAGCATCATAAGTCAAAGAACCATCTCCCCTCCTTACCACTCCCAATTTACGAGCTGAGCAAGAAATGCCTACATTTAAATCCTCATTCCCTATAAGCGACGTCAAAGTCCATACATCTATTTCCGCAAACTTTTTCACCCATTCCGACATGGGAGTTGTGTTGGATGGGACAAATTCGTTCAATTTCATTATTTTTTCCATCATTTCCGCCAATTCTTTATATTGTGGATTTTCTTTCATGTCGCCGATGGTTTTGGCCATAGTATCCTGGTCCACAACAGTTGTAGGTTCCCTCCAGTTTTTGTCGATAATTAATCTGATTGCCTGATCAGGTTTGTATTTATTTCCTCCATTTTCCTGGCTTGCTGGCACTTGAGGAGGTGGTTGTGCCGCCCTTCTTCTTGCTTCTTCCTCCTCCCTCTCTATTCTCTCTTTCTCGTCATAGTATCGACCCATCGAAGCCTTAACCTCTTGAGAAAACGGCCAACCCTGAACCATCGCTTCCCACTGGGCTCTGGTTGCTGGGACCCTCTGCAACCTTCCAACTGGATTTGATATGAACACTCCCATATCCACTCGGCTTCGCTCGTTTCTGCTCTTTAGATCCATTTGGATATTAACACCAGGAATGCTCGCGGAGGCAATTATCGCTGGGTCTTTAGTGTCACTATATATTTGCAAAAGCAAGTTGTTAACCTCATCCTCTACCCAAATTTGTCGCATTCCTCGATGCCTGGTATCATCTATGGGTTCGGTGTGGGAAAAATTGTCCCTATAATCCTCCAGTGGTCCTCTAAAATTGTTTGGAAATGACACCTCAAGCACCCCGTTTAATCGGTCCCGTACATATTTCACCAAATCACCTTGACCGTGCTCCTCGCTGTATTTAACTAAATCATCCAGTCTTCTTTTCTTCTCTGCTTTTAACAATTCCAACGGGTAATTACTATCCGTTCTGGATATTTCAATTTGTAGTTGCCTGGGGCTCATGTTATAAATCTTCTCTCTCATTTCCTTCTCTGGATCCACCTTGTTCTCCTCCTGCTGTTTTTTAGGTTCTGATTCTGGCTCGGGTTTTGGTTTGTCGGGTTCTGGAACTGACTGTTTAGTTTTTCTCGCTTCTTTCCACTCCCTAAATTCTCTTAATAAGTTTGGATTTTTAGGCCCTCCATGCTTTGCCAAATCTTCCACAAACTCCCCCAATTCGTCAGCCATGACAGCTACGCCCAAAAGAGTGGCCCAGGTCGAAGTTTGTTTTTTAATATTTTCTAAATCTATCTGCTTACGCTCACTTTCTGCTTTATCTTGCTCCTGTTTAAATACCTCGCTCGCTCTTCTTCCAAACTCAGTCTCCCGCTCCTCCTGGCTCATTTCGTAAATAGGTTTGGTGTCTATTATCTTTACCCCACTGATATTTCTACCTGCTCTCCGACTAACATCGTCTCTGTGCTGCCATACCTCTTCAGAAATAACTGCGTCTCTCCATGGCACCTCTTCCTTTGTTTTCAAAGCTCGCTCCTCATCCTCAACAATTCCGTTAATCACTTCGGCTGCTCTCTTATTTTTTTTCAGGTATCTGTTAAATTCCTCCTCTTTTTCTTCAAGGTCCTTTTCTTGGGCTGTCACGGCTGGTTTTTCTGATCTACCGCTTACTCGTCTTAAAACAAAATCTTCCACCGATTCCCCCGTCACTCTTCTGTATACTTTTCCCACTTGAGATACTTCATCAAACCACACCTCCTTGGCCACGTCTTTAACCACCGGATCGGCGTCCCCCACCAAAATTTCTCTTAATTGCCCCGGCTCAAGCCGTCTTAACAAATTTTTATTCTCCACCAACCTTGCTTCCCCTTGTTCAAACAACCACGTCCCAGGCTCCAAACCGGCGGCTTTCTCTTGTTCTTCTAAGAGAGAGGTTCTACCCGAAACCCCTCTTAGTTTTACTTCTCCTCCCCACGCAGGTCTTACTTCTTCTGTTACCAACAATTCTGACCTCCCAGAACCGCCCTTTCCCCCATTATTTGCATTTGGGTTTCCACCACCATCCAGGTCTCCATTTCTTTTATCATCTTTCTTTTGTTCACTAGGCCCCAAAGTCGCCTCAGAATGAATGTCGTTGTTAGGCACATCTGGCGCTTTCTTCTCCTCACTGGGACGGTCTTTAGATTCCTCCGGTTGCACCATGTGCCACATAGAACCAACTGTCGTCACATCTCCTAAAAATTTAGCTGCTTCCGGATCTTCTTTTAATCTAGGAATCATTTCTTGTAACGCCCTTTCTGCCGCCAAAGGTGCTCCCGCCCCGTCCCCTCGATCCCTTCTCTCCGAATACTCATCATGCGCTAATGAAACCCTATGCTTTAAATCTTCAATCGATCTCAAACCCAACTTCTCTGACAACTCCTCCAACCGAGCCAACACCTCACCTTTATACGACTCGCGATCCTCCGGAGATCCAACAATTATCCTCAAAGATAGGTCGTTCGCACTTAAGTTGGCGTGCGGACGTTCTGAACTGGCACTCAGGGTCGCCGTTTCCCCAACCGGGTTCTCCGGCCTTTGTGGCAAGCCTCTCTTTAATCTTCCTATTTCTGGGTTCATACCATCAGATTCAGACATGCTTAAATAATGATACACTAACTCCACCAGCTAACACTCTTATTCTACCTCAAAACACCACTATAGGACAACCCCCAATTTACCAAAACACAATCTCCACAATCTCTTAATATATTCGTCCGAATCATCGGTAGGTTTTGCGTTAAACTGCTCCCTTATTTGTCCTACTAGTTGTATCACCGGCTTTAACCGATCTTTCACAGGATCGTTCGCATCCAAATCTTCCCCGTTTCTCAACCGATTTAAACTAGACATCAGAGCATCCACCTCATCCTCATAAAAACCCATCTTGGCGTAGGCATCAATTCTTGCCTGCTCAAATGCGTTACCGCCCACTGCCGCAAACACTGGAGTTAGTAGTTCTCGAGCATCTTCCCGCTCAATCGGATTTT
Organism: Candidatus Amesbacteria bacterium RIFOXYB1_FULL_44_23; assembly: GCA_001773775.1. GTDB lineage: Bacteria > Patescibacteriota > Microgenomatia > CAZETR01 > Amesbacteraceae > MEXR01. The sequence goes on from MEXR01000029.1 coordinate 6,413, forward strand.
CAATTTTTATAACCTCGTTATCAAAGCTGTCCACGGAATTTTGTGCCTCGATGTGCTCTGCTGTCGGCTCAAAACCAATCATGTTCACAAGTCTGTGTTTTATTAAGTGATCTACCACCCCCGACCTCACATGCCCCCCTCTTACAGCCTCTGCCAGCATCTCGTAAGAAAAAACCATTGAACATACGCCTTTATACTTCTCCGGCAATTTGTTAGTAAATTCCATTAAGCTATCGGGCAGACCTCTCTTGTGTAAATCCATCAAAGTCTTAACATCCAAAGCTTTTTCCGCTTCAGCGCATATTATTGCTTCCAGGTCCACTCCCTCTCTGTTCCCCAAATCCACTACCTCTTTCCATCTTTTCTCCAGTTCCGCCCTGGCTCTTTCTCCTTCTGTTTGATTTTCTTCCCTTTCGGAGAACTTCATCCACAACACATCCGTGTCTATCTCAGAAAATTCATTCCCATCTTGATTTGTTGTTTGTTCTGCGCTCCTCTTAACTTCAATTTTCAAAAAAGACTCACCACGGCCTCCCTGGATATAATTTGGCTTTTCCGATCTGGAAATCGGGGTTAATATAATCAGTGACGGATCTGCCCCTTTTAATTTTGCCGCCAGCTCTCTCAGCTTTGTTACCAGCTCGCCTCCGCCTTTCACCCTTGTTTCACCCGATTCCCTCATTCCTCCTTCAGTTGTCGAGTCGCCTACCAGCATTACAAATCTGGAAGTTTCCTTGTTGACTGTTCGTAAAAAAATTTGATTGCTTTCGGTAAGTCCCACAGAAACCCATCCGGCATCTAGTTCCCATCCAGACCCCAGAGCTTCTGTTATGAATCTCTTTAATTCATTCCCACCCAACTCAAGTTGTTCAGCCTTCTCTGTCTCCTTGTTTGTTGGTTCTTCAGTTCCCAAAACATCAATTCTTAAGCTGGGTATTCCAATCTCAGATCTGGATATTTCATCGCCAGCCCGTCGTGTCAGAGGAACAAATCTAATCCTTTCCTTGTTTACCTTAAACAAACCGGCAGCCTCATTGGCTAACTTTTCCACCACCCGCTCTATTTCATCAGCCTGAGACAAAGTCGCCGCCTTCATACCATATCTTGATTCATGGTCCTCTATCAAATACAAAGCTTGTATGTCTCCGGATTTCGTATCAGGAGCAACCAAAACAAGTTTTGGCGACGCTTCTTCTCCCGGAAAAACATTCTCTCCTTGCATTGAGCTCTTTGATCCAAACGTCCTCCGCACAAATTCCTGCAAATCCTCGCCTTCAATCACTCCCCCCGACCGCAATTCCAATTTTTCCTCCAAGTCTGTCTGCGAATTTTCTCCATCCCCCACCCGAGTTTTTGTCCCCTCCAGAATGTTATTCCGCGAGTCCGCCCCCGCTAGCTTATCTTGTGGCGCCTCTTCAACTTTCACTTTCTCTTTCGTCCTAATTTTCATTTCCACAACTCCTCCAATTATTTTAAATTTCGTTCTTTCGACCTCAACCCCCCTAAGCCCCATCTGTTCACCAATAAACTGAGCCATTTCAAAATTCAACCTCCCCACCCCCCCCTGAAGTCTTTCCCTTGTTCCTGTTTTTAAAGTTTCCCCCATACTCAACAATCCAGAAAATAGAGGTTTAGCAAAAATACCATCCCCACCCCACTCAGTCACCTCTAATCCCCCAGTGCCATTTTGAACTTTAACTACCACGGGTACAGAAGGTACTCCCTTAATTCCCAAATTGGCTTTGATTTCCAACGTGGAATCGCCAATCTTTGAGCGAACATCAGTTAAACTCAATCCAAGCTTCTGTACTTCATCATCTTGAAGAAGTATTGGAATCGCATTACCTGCAATATTATTTAAATCATCTGAGCTCATTCGTATCGAGTTTTCCTGTGATTTTTCACATTCACTCGCCCACACGTCCAATACTGCCAACTCCACCCTTTCCGGCATTCTCCCCCCACCTCCTCCACGCTCTCTCACTTTTAAATTTGGTTTAAGGGGTGTCCATTCTTCCCCAAAACCTTCTTTGTGTCGCATATTGTCATCCACAAAATCAGTATAACATCAGCATTTTACCCCATGCCCCCACTATAGGCCAGTCCTAAAAACACCCGCACCACTTTCCAATAGTTTTAAGTGCCATTGCCCCCAAACCAATCATTCCCATCGCTATTGCTCCTAAAATATACACCAGGTTATCTTTCCAATTTCCCCTGTTCATTATCATGATTGTACCTGATTTTATGGTAGGATAACTACAAAGCCACTTATGGATAATCATCCAGTTCCTCAAAATATTTCCTCCTACGAATTCCGACTGGTAGGCGACATGACACTCAAGCAGTTCCTGCAACTGGCTGCCGGACTGGTCCTGGCTTTTGTCTTCGTTCGGCTGCCGATTCTGGCCATCATTAAGTTCCCTCTGGCCTTTTTGGCAGCCATTACCGGAGTCCTAATGGCTTTCGTCCCCATAAACGGTCGACCGTTTACCGCCTGGCTTTCTGCATTTATTAAGGCCATTTACTCTCCCACCGAATATACCTGGAGGCCTCAACCTGTTGCACCACAAGCTGCTGCTACACAAACGGCGACCCCGACTCCCGCTCCCGCACCCAAACCAGCCCCGGTCCCTCCTCCCGTCGCCCCCCTCCCTCCAATTGTCGTCCCTTCACCGCTTGTAGCCCCAGCCGTTGTCAAACCTCCTGTCATCACCCAAACCTCTACCTCTGTCATCACTTCTCCTCCAAAGCCAATTTCACCACCTCCTTCAATTGTTCCACCTACTAAAACTGAAGCCGTCCCGGTTGCAGTACAACCGCCACCTCCTCCCACTCCCACCCCTGCTCCAACCCCTCCCCCAATTTCCGCTCAAATTACCCCGTCTACCCCTGCTATTTTGAACCGGGAAAATCCGACCCAGGCTCCTGCTGCCGCCGTCACTAACCAAATTTCCCCTCCTACCAGCCCCAATATCTTAGCCGGATTGATTACTGATCCGACAGGCAACCCTCTTCCTCAAACCACAGTTGAAATTATCGATTTAAAAAACGGCATTCCCGCCAGAGCTCTCAGAACCAACCGCCTGGGTCAATTCCAAATCGCCATTCCCCTACCTTCTGGTAAATACAACATTCTTGTTGAAAAAGAGGGCTTACGCTTCGATCCTGTTTCAATTGAAGTTAAAGGCAACATCGTTCCTCCTGTTATTATTCAAGGGTACACCACATGACAAACCTTCCCTCCACCCAAGATCACCTGGATATCGACGACATCCTAAACGACATCGTCATTTTAAAAGACGGTTCTGCCTGCATGGTTTTAGAAGTCAGCGCCGTCAATTTTGGTCTCCTTTCCGAACGTGAGCAGGATGCCACCATTTATGCCTACGCTCAGCTCTTAAACTCCCTCACTTTTTCCATCCAAATCGTCATTATCAGTAAGCGCAAGGATATCTCTGCCTACATCGAAAAATTAGACGCGTATCTGGCCAAAATCGACACTCCAAAACTTAAGGACCAACTTACTAAATATCGGGATTTCGTCAAGGCTATCGTCCGCCAGGGAAACGTCTTGGACAAAAAGTTTTATATTTCCATCCCCTTCAGCTCGCTCGAGCTGGGCGTCGGCTCTGCTGTCAAATCCATCGGCGGCAAAGCCCCCAAACACACTCTACCTCGGGAATATATTATTGACCGGGCAGTCACGAACCTCATGCCAAAACGGGACCATTTATTAAGGCTTCTGGCCAGAATCGGTCTTAAAGGCCGCCAGTTAACCTCTTCGGAACTTCTGCAGTTATTCTTTGACAGCTACAATCCCGGCATGTTCGGCACCCGAGTCGTCCTGCCTCCTGAAAACCAAATCGACACTCCAAAAACCAACCCCATTGCGGTTGTAAACCCTCCGATTATCCCGGTTATTTCCAATGTTGCCGCAGCCACACCAAAATAATGAAAAATCAAATCCCAAAATCCGCCCCTCCTCCCCCAGCCGACAATCCGGTTAAATCCTTAGCTGATGCCAAAACGGTCGTCGATATAGTCGCCCCCCAATCCCTTTTGATTGATTTCAACGTTCTTAAAATCAACGATTCCTACTTTAGAACCTACTTCACCACCATTAATCGTCGCTTTGTCAGTAGCAATTGGTTAGGGCCGATTATTAACTTTGACCATTCGTTGAACATTTCCATGTTTGTGTATCCCGTAGAAAGTAAGTCCACCTTAGACGAACTCCGACGAAAAATTGCTGAAATGGAAGCTGAAATCTCCACCGACTCCCAACGGGGTCGGGTGGTTGATCCCTCCACAGCCGCCAAACTCGAAGACGCCCTGGCTTTGCAGGACCAGTTGGTTAAAGGCATTGAACGCTTCTTCCAATTTTCCTTGTATGTCACCATTCCCGCCGAAAGTGCTTCCGAACTGGAAACTGTCAGTAAACAGGTGACTAGCTCCCTAAGTTCCCTCCTTGTTGGTTCCATTCCCACACTGCTTCAGCAGGCCGAGGGCTTCAAAACCACCCTCCCCACCTGTATCGATCACCTGATGGTCACCCGAAACATGGATACCACTTCTCTGGCTACCACTTTTCCTTTCACCTCCTCTGAACTTACCAGTAACGACGGCATTCTTTACGGCATCAACCAACACAATGGTAGTTTGGTCATTTTTGACCGTTTTACTTTGGAAAACGCCAATTCTGTGGTTTTTGCAAAGTCCGGTGCCGGTAAGTCCTACACCATCAAGTTGGAATTAGTCCGCTCCATGATGTTCGGCACCGAAATAATTGTCATCGACCCGGAAAACGAATACAAAACTCTCTGTGATGCCGTTGGCGGCGACTATATCAATTTCTCATACAACTCCCAAAACCGCATCAACCCTTTTGATCTTTCGCTCCTGACAGAGCACTCCGATGAAAATGAATTGAATCTGAAAATTCAATCCCTCATGTCCATGTTCAAAGTTATTATGGGCAACCTTAACCCCACCGAAGAAGCTCTTCTGGATCGGGCCATTACCCTGGCTTACAAAATGAAAGGTATCACTGCCGACCCCGAGACTCAAAAACGCACCCCTCCGCTCATGGAAGACCTCTACAAGGCTTTTATAGGTATGGAAGAGCCGATGGCTCTTTCCATGGCCGACCGCCTGGAAAGGTTTGTCAAAGGCAGCTTCACTGGCATTATCGATCAACCTTCAAACATTGTTCTGAAAAACCAGCTCACCGTTTTTTCCGTTCGCGATCTTGAAGACTCATTAAAACCCATCGCCATTTTTCTCATTCTTGACTACATTTGGACCAAAATGCGCCGCGATCTCAAAAAACGCATTCTGGTAGTCGACGAAGCCTGGTATTTAATGCGATATCCCGATTCGGCCAACTTCCTCTACAGTGTAGCTAAGAGAGCCAGAAAATATTTCCTGGGTCTAACTACCATTACTCAAGACGTAGAAGACTTTTTAAACACCGACTACGGTAAAGCCATCGTCACCAGCTCTTCATTACAGATTCTCATGAAACAGTCCCCTGCCGGTGTTGACAAAATTTCCCAGGTCTTTTACCTCTCCGAAGGAGAAAAACATCTTCTTCTGTCAGCCAACGTTGGAGAGGGTTTGTTTTTTGCCGGCAACAACCATGTCGCCGTTCGCTTTGTGGCCTCTCCCGACGAGCACAAACTAATTACGACCAAGCCGTCAGAAATTCTGGCTGCCCAAAAACAAGCCGATCCGTCAGCCAAGCCAATCTTGATTCCCGATACTAAAATATAAACATGTTTTCCTTTCCTGTCCATTTCGATCATTCGGTCATAAGCGAGTTAGAAAATCACATCATAGAGATTTGTAACACTTGTAAAACATATCCCGATATTTCAGCCGCTGCCGCTCCTGTCTGGGATTGGGCCAGTAAAATTATTCCCGAACCCATCGCCGAGCTTCGTCACGAAATCGAAAGTCACGAAGCTGACGAACATTTTCCGGACCAATATTCCGAAGAAAAAGATCATTTATTAAAAATCCCCCTGTTACTTCTTGAACATATAAATTCCCGCTAATGGACAATAAAAAAATCAAAGGTTGTGTTATTAAAGTGATGATTTTCTTCACCATTCTGCTACTCATTATCGGCGCTATTATCTTCTCATTTACTTTAGTTATCAACATTATCAATTCCGGAGCTTACGTCACCGACCGGGCTCCGGGAGCAGGTCTAGATATGCCCATGGAAGGCTATTGTGATTTGGATCCAAATACCATCATTCCGCTTGAATTTCCTAATATTTATCCTCCCACTAACATTGCCCATCACGCTTACATCTTAGTCAACGATCTGCTTCCCGGTCTCTGGTGTTACTTCAATCACCAACCGTATTACGACGGCGACGCCCCGTCAGATCCGCCCGGTTTTCCTGATGGCGGAAATCCCGATTATTGGGACGAGTCTCTTTTTGGATTATTTCTCGACAACGACGGAACTTACAACATTTTCTGGTGCACCATTATGGTTATCGAGGCCTGGAACAATACTCCCGGAGTGTCGCTGCCCACCGACTTAATTTATACTCCTACCATGCACGCCTATTTTGTTAACACTGGCCGCTTTACCACTATCCAACAAGCACTCCAGAATCTTTCTCTCGTCCACCCCGGCGACGCCGCAATTATCGCCAGAGACGGCAGCAGTCGCGGTTTAAACGGCGATCACGCCTCGATTGTCTGGTCAGTTACTCCAGACGCCATCACCACCATCGACTCTAATGCCGGCCTTAAAGGTTTCACTTACGCCATTTCCGGCGGAGAAGCCCGCTGGGGATCATTAACTATAGTTGGCTTTGGCCGACGTTAATTAAAACGTTATGATCGACAAAATAAAAAATTTCATTCTGAAAAACAAATTAACCCTCTCAATAGTTGTGGGTGTTATTCTCCTCTCAATTTTCTCCCTCAATCCTGCTTCCAATTTACCAGAAACTCCCTTGCCCCCCATCCCCACTCCCAATGTTTCGCCTACTCCTTATGTCGGCACTCGCACCGGCCAACAGGCCGTTCAGCAATCAATAGCCGACCGGGAAGTCGGTCTCTCTGTCAATAAAACCTTAAACCAATATCCGTTTATCACCAAGCTTCCTTTAATAACTCAAAACTACACCGCAATTTTTGACTTCAAAAAACAGGTAATTCGTGTTCGCATGCAGCAAGGGTTTACCAGTCAGTTTATTGAGTCAGATGTTAAAAAACGGCTGTCTGACATTGGAGTCCCGGAATCAATTCAAATTGAATATCTTAAATTCAACGACCCTACACCCTAACTGGCATTATTAAATGCACTAGTCCCTCTTCGCTCTCCACCCCAAACACTCCCGGAGCCAAACTGTCATTCATACCCAAGCTCACCCGTTCTCCGGAAACGCTGTTTAGAAAATCCAACATATATCGATAGTTGAAGGCAATCTGACCTTCGCCTCCTTTAGTTTGGGCTTCCACCTCCACCAAACTATCCCCGGTAGCTGAAGAACTGGCCGAAAGTACCATTTTCCCCTCATCGATTTTAATTTTAATAACGTTTGCACTGTCTCTGGCAAATATCCCTACCGCTTTTACGGCTCTAAGTAGCTCCTCTTTGTCAACCAAGGCTTCAATTTTAACCGCTCCGGGGATTATCTTTTCCACATCCGGAAAATTCCCTTCCAAAATTCTGCTGGATATTTGCACTCCGTCATAATTTAGAAGCATCTGATTGCCTTCTCCCACCATCCCCATCTCTAAATCCGTCTTTTTGCCTTCCTGTAAAATTCTGGCCGTCTCAATGATTGTTCGTGCCGGAATTATTAATCCTTTTTCAAATCCTGACATCTCTTTTTCCAACTCCACCACTTTTCTACTCAGTCTAAATCCGTCTGTAGCTGTAATCTTCAAACTATTTTCAACCACCGTAAACATTACCCCTGTTAGAACCGGTCT
>MEXR01000030.1:0-13710 GCA_001773775.1 Candidatus Amesbacteria bacterium RIFOXYB1_FULL_44_23
TAAATAATAAAGCCGAGGCCATCAAAGCAGCCGCCAACGCCAAAACTTATTTACCAAACACTACAACTGAAAAGCTGTATCAGATGATAATTAATAACCAGGATTTAACTCCACTGCTTAAATGAAAATCTTAAAAAGATTGTTATCGGTGACATTTTGGCTGTCACTGGCCCTATATTTATTTTTACTGGTCTGGAAAATTCCCCTGCCTTCGTCGGATCTGATTAGACCAGAACTTACTACCTTTGATCCGGTTCAAACAGCTATCAAACAAGCTCCTTATATTTGGCATGTCAAAGACCAAAGCTATCGCATTACTCCGTTATTTGATTACGAGACCGTAGGTTTGGTGGTGGCCGAATATGATAGCCAGAATTGGCTGGACTATTCCCACAAACAGGACCCGGCACAAACTAAGGATTTGTGCTTAATTTGGGGCGAAAACATTAAAAACGGAGTGTATAGAGGTCTTAAATACAGCCATGGTGAATTTACCTGTTTTGTAAATTGGACTGAGGATCAGGGAAAGATCTTTGATTTCAATCGTCTGTCCAATAACCACCTGCTTCCGGCAAGTTCCAAACCTGCCGCCTTAATAAAAAGCTCTTCGGTAGGGGACCAGGTGCGCATCAAAGGCAGGTTGGTAAATTACGAAATTTTGGATAAAGACGGCAAAATTATTTCAACTAGAAAAACAAGTACAATCAGACAGGACCGTGGGTGCGAAGTCATCATGGTCGATGATTTTGAAATATTACAAAAACAACCACTCCCTGTTCAGGCAATAAAGTCAATACTTCCAAAACTACTTTTTTTCAACGGATTAACCAATTTCATTCTCTTTCTATTAGTTCCTTAGGGCAAAAGAGTCCGTCGCAAAGTAAAGCAATCACATAATTATACTCTGGAATTAAACCGAAATTTTGTGATAAAGTCTGGCTTATGGACGGATGTATTTTTTGCAAAATCGTAAAAGGCGAAATACCCTGTTTTAAAATTTTCGAAGATGAGAACTTTTTGGCCTTTTTGGACATTTCTCAGTTTACTCCGGGTCACACCTTGGTAATCCCCAAGACTCACTACAGATTTGTCTGGGATCATCCGCAGATAAGTGAGTACTATTCACTGGTTCAAAAAATTGCAGCTCATTATCAAAAATTGGGATACAAATACGTCGACTCTCTAGTTTTCGGCCGGATGATGCCGCATGCTCATGTTCATCTGGTTCCGCACAATGAAGATCAAAAAGATTATCAGAAGTTTTTACACGGGCTCGATGAAATGATCGCGGATTCTTCCCGGCATCCTGATGCAGCGACCGGTGATAAACTTGTTGCCAAGTTCAAACTTATCTGATCTATGAATAAAATTCCCAATCTAAAATTACTTTCAGGTCGGGATATTCCCCAAATTGGCTTAGGTACCTGGGGTATCGGAGGCGGCCCGGTCAGAGATCCTAATAACGACGACTCCGGACAAATTGCCAGCATCAAATACGCAATTGATAATGGTTTTTCCCTAATCAGAACCGCTCACAATTATGCGCAGGGTTATTGCGAAGAGGTGGTCGGCAAAGCAATTCAGGGATATGACCGAAAAAACTTATTTTTAGTTTCCTGTGCCAACCAGAAAACTGCCGTAGATAAAAAAAGTATTATTGAAGTAGCCAAGGGTAGTTTAAAAAGTATGAACGCGGATTATTTTGATTTGTTCTTAATCGGAGCCGTAAATCCGGATACTTCCGTCAAATCAATTTTAGATGGTCTGGTATATCTTCAGGAACACGGATTAGCCAAAGACATCGGTGTTTCCAATTACCGCCTGCCGGAATTAAAGGCCGCTGTAGAATATCTGGGACCTAAAATTGTTTATAACGAAATGCACTATAACCTAATCATTCGTGAGCCGGAAATTTGTGGAGCTCTGGACTACTGTAGAGAAAAGGGCATAATCCTTAGCGCCTACAGGCCTTTACAATTAGGACAACTTTCAAAGCCGGGTATAGTTCTACTTGATCAAATGGCTAAAAAGTATGATAAAACCCAATCACAGATAGCTTTAAAATGGCTAATCCAAAAACCGGGCGTAATCACTATGACAAAAGCCGCTAATCAAAATCACATTGACCAGGATTTGGACGTATTTGAATGGGAAATATCCAAAGAAGATATTAAAAAACTGGATTCAGATTTCCCGATCCAAATAAGAATTAGTGATTGTTCTGAACCAAGAACGTTTAAATTTTAATAATCATGATTCACGACGGAAATACTAAAATTATTGCCAGATTACACAAGCAGTTCAGCCCCAGGGGGTTGAACATATATAATCCATATTTTGAGGAAACCGGACTAAATGCAGCTTTTCTGCTTTTCTATAATCCCGATCCTAAACCGCTGGTAGCAGGAATCAAAAACCTCAATATTTCCGGCGCTGTCACTGTTGGTTTCGAAACCGATGCCCAATTTGCCAAATTAGTTGACGAGTATGATGAATCATCGACAGTTGTCAAAAGGGTTGGGTTTATTAAAAACATTACTGGGAAGTTGAGAGGTTATTACCAGGGAGGATTGGGCCAGCTTCTGTCTATCGAGTCACAAACTTCGATTAAAAATAAAGATTTGGTAATAGTCGGAGCCGGAAATGTAGTCAGATCATTACTTTGGGAAATTTCGCTCCGAAAAAAAATGCCCAAGAGTGTGGTCGTCATAAACAGAACTCCGGAAAAGTTAAAGGACTTTAATAACTATGAATTTGTTAAACAGACCGGAGGACTGGATTTACTTAGTAAACTTTCCGGTGACGTACTTGTCAACGCCACCCATCTTGGGGTTCGTGAACCTGACACCCTCTTTACGGGAGAGATCGTAGACAAATTCAAAATCATATCCGATGTCACCTTTGAAAAAGAAGATTCTAATCTCATTTTACTCGCTAAAAAATTTGGTAAAAAGTATTCCACCGGCAGGGATATGTTTACTTATCAGGGGCTTGTTGTTCTGGAAACAATATTGGATACTAAAATAGATCCAAAAATTCTGAAAAAACATGTTATTTCAGGTTTGTCAGAAGTTGTAAAGTAATGAACCTAAAAAACAAGACAGTCTTGGTCACTGGATCGTCCAGCGGCATAGGTCGGGCGACTGCTGTAGCTTGTGCCCAGAAACAGGCGGTCGTACTCGTCCACTATCGTAAAAATGAAAAAGGAGCCAAAGAAACATTAGACCAGGTTAACAAGTTTTCATCCGGTCAAATATTTAAATCAGATCTATCAAACCCGGACAATGTCAAACAACTTTTTGTTCAAATTAATAAAGAGTTCAAGTCCCTTGATTGTTTGATTAACAACGCAGGAGAATTTGCTTCAGGTCCTTTTGAAGATCTTACATTGTGGCAGTCCCAGTTTTCTAACATTTTCTTCAGCCAGGTTTATACTGCCGTAGAATTCCTCAACACTAAAGCTGCTGTTACTCCGAGGAAAATAGTTAATATCAGCTCAGCTTATGGTTCGTTAAATATGGGAATTGCCGATGCTCCGCACTATGCAGCAGCCAAAGCAGCTGTTAATAGTTTCACCTGCACTCTAGCCAAAAAAGTTTCACCAGATGTTTTAGTAAATGCGATTGCTCCCGGATACACCTGGACTCCAAATTGGGGAGAGATGACGGAGGTAGAGAAAAAACCATTTACCGATTTGGCAAAGATAAAAAGATTCGTTAAGGCCGATGAGGTTGCCGCCATGGCCGTTCAGCTTCTGGAAAATGATGCCGTAACAGGAGAAATAATTACAGTCGATGGCGGTCTTCACCTTCAGGATATTCTTTAAAGTTCTACTATTCCGTACTCATCAGGTTTGTATAATTCTTTATTAAAAAACTTCAGATATTTTGGAGTGATCTTATAAATTTTTGTATCGGACAGTTTCTTTATCGCATCAGCTACGGTAATTTTTGACTCTATTCCCGGATTTGCTAGGTGCCACAAAAGCAAAGCCTTGCCAATTTCTACAACGCCTTTAACAATTTCCATCTTTCCTTTTCCCTGCACCCCTCTTTTCGGTTCGGTAATTTTTTGTCGTGAGTCAAAAATATTAAAAGCCACCTTGGAATTTTTTGTCAGTTGCTTTCCGTGTTCTGTGTCCGATCCGGTAACGATATACAGATTCAGGCTTTCATCAATGCCGTAGTACAGCGTGCACACCCAGGGCTGATTATCGGCACAGGAGGCCAGGGTCATGATTCCGTTTTCCTTCAAAAAACCAGCAATATCGTCTCTTATTTGGTCTTTTGTCCTCATCAGGCTAAAATATAATCCAGTGTCGACCAAATCGCAAGTTATAGCCGCACTTTATCAGTATCTTTTTAAACCCCTGGCTTTTGCTCTGGATCCTGAATTGGTTCACGACTTGATTACTACAATAGGGGAGTCATTGGAAAACTTACCCCGACTCGTGTCGTTCCTTTTCTCATACTCCCGCCCGGATTTGAAAAAGACTGTTTTGGGAACCGAATTTGCCAATCCGGTAGGATTGGCTGCCGGATTTGATTATGATGGTCATTTAGCCAAGGTTTTACCGGCTGTGGGTTTTGGATTTAATACAGTAGGAACAGTTACCGCCAGATCATATGCCGGAAATCCCGCCCCCAGACTTGGCCGGCTACCCAAGTCGAAGTCGTTATTAGTGAATAAGGGCTTCAAGTCCGAGGGTGCCGATAAAGTTGCCCATCGGCTTGATCAGAAACAATTAAGCTTTGGCACGCTGGGAATTAGTGTCGGCAGTTCAAACCTTCCGGAAGTAAACAGTATCGACAAAGCGATTTCAGATTATTTGTACACTTTCAATGTATTTAAAACCAGGCCCTACGTAAAATATTTTGAATTGAACATTAGCTGTCCCAATACGGCCATGCCTGAATCGTTTGTTGCATCTCAAAACTTTAAGCTCCTGGTACAGGCAGTTAAAAAAGAAAAAATCACCCAGCCGATTTTTATAAAAATGCCCAATGAAATTTCCTTTGCCGACTCAGACAAACTTGTAGAAGTCGCCTTGGAAAATGGCATTAGTGGTTTTATTTTTTCCAACTTAGTCAAAAATAGAAACAATCCGGGGTTCGATAAAACAGAAATTGCCAGGTTTGAAAAGTTTAAAGGCAACTTCAGCGGCCGACCTACTTTTGTCAATTCAAACAGTCTAATAATTCATACCAGAAAAAAATTTGGTAGCCGAGTTGCCATTATTGGTTGCGGGGGAATCTTTAGCCCAAAAGACGCTCGGAAAAAATTATCAGCCGGGGCCGATTTAGTTCAATTGATTACCGGCATGATTTATCAGGGTCCTCAACTTCCAGCTCAAATCTGTGAAACTCTATAATGCCTTATAATCTAAACCTACCCAACGCCATCGGAGTATTACAGTAAATACAATTTATGACTGCCAGAACCCATGACATGTTTGCGTTCGCCTCTTTGGTAACAGTCGGGAGTTTTTATCCCCCGGTAAGTTTAAATCTGGCCACCCTGATAGCCTCATTAATTGGCTGTATTGTCGGCTCACTGGTCCCGGATATGGACCAGGCATCCAATCGGCTTTGGGATTTATTCCCGGGTGGTGATTATACCGGCAGGTTTTTAAAAAAACTTTTCCTGGGCCATCGCAGCCTGTCTCATTCACTTTTAGGCATTTATCTTTTTTATGTGTTTCTGAACTTTATTCTTCCTAAAATTTTTAACTCTGATTTTATTGATTACCGGATTCTGCTCTTTTCGATCATGACCGGTTTTATCTCCCATCTTGTTGCGGACGGTTTTACCACCGAAGGCCTGCCGTTATTGTTTCCGTTAAAAACCAAATTTGGTTGTCCTCCAGTTTCTGCTTTGCGCATCAAAACCGGCACCTGGATGGAAAAGTTCATCATTTTCCCGGGAATTATTTTGTATCTTTTTCTCTTTGCCTTTTATCGTCAGTCTCAAATCATTCTGCTTTTGCGGTCTGTTTCACCCCACTCACTGTGAACGAGTCACCGCAATCAGATTTTTTCATAATCATTCGTAAGGCAGTGTGCGCATTGATTTCCGAATCCCTTTGAAAGCTGGCAATCGGCCCTTCGACGGTTACAAAAGACCCTTCTTCCAGTCTGGTCAATTGAAAAGCTTTACCAGTGAAATTACTTCGCAGCTTTGCCATCCCCGCGTCGACTACCAAAGCTGCCAGTTTGTAATGTTTTTCCTCAGCACTTTGCGGTTTTTCGAGCCATAGGATTGAATTGCCGCAGGTCAGGGGTAATCCCCCGAATCTGGCAAACGGTGCATTAATCATATTTATATCTATAACTTTATGTTTGGTTCCCCCCGGCAATGTCATATCCATTTCCGGCCCGCTAATCATCAGTTGTCCTAAGTAACCCAAAGCTCCCAACGCAGTTCTTCCAATTTTGGTTTTTACTTCATTTCTGTAGGTTTCTACGAGTCTTAACACTTCAACGGATGCTCCGACTCCACCGGTCCAAACGAATCTTTCTTCTAAGTTTTCATCAAATACCATTAGCCCCGGACAAATACGCAGCACTTCAATACGTCCACCCAGCTTCATTTCTGCTACTCGACGTAAATATTGGCCTTGTGTTTCGCCCAGTTTTTTTCCAAGTCCCAAACTCTGAGCAATGTCTCCAACTGTTCCCATATGTAAAGGCACAACAGGGATGTCCGGAAATTGTTGTAGTACGGTTCCTACCGTACCATCGCCTCCCCAAACCAACACTGTTTTGTATTCTTTTATTTCGTCTGGATGGATTTGTTTAGTATTAACTCTGACAATGTCTGTCGGGCCCGGCCAAAACTCGTCGAGTGCTGCTTTCGGATCTGCCTTTCCGTTCTCTCCGGCCAAAGCATTGTAAATCACCAGGGTTTCGGCGCTCACCTTAGCTTCTCAGAGATAACATGTACAAACAAAATCCTCCCAGAAACATAAAGGCGATCTGTTTGGGCACGTTTCGTCCTTTGAATTTGAATATCATCCATCCAAGCATTGCCGTGCTGGCTATTAAGAATAATCCCACCTGCCAGTCAATGATGGGAATGTACCCTATCATAGCCAAAATTCCTCCAATCGCAAGTAGGTTGTAGATATTACTGCCCAGAATATTTCCTACAGTCATTTTGTCCTCCTTTAACTCCACCGAAAAAAAGGTAGCCAACAACTCCGGAATTGAAGTTCCGATAGCCGTCAGAGTCAATCCCAGAAATGTAGTAGAAAGACCGGTTAGGGTTGCCAAATTTTCCACACTGTTAACCACAATTATTCCCCCACCTAAAATTCCTACCAGTACTCCAAACAATAAAAGTACATCTCCGGGGGTGATTTTGGGTGCGTGGGATTTTTTGAATCTTTTTCCATCCTCATGGTCTCTTCCCGACAGCCCCCAGAATAGTTCCAGAACGGTGACGGCTATAGCCCCTGCAAACAGCAGCAGTCCCCCGCGACCCACCCCCTGCGAACTCAGATTTACTACTAAAAACAGAGCTGTAGCGGCACCAAGTGGCAAAACATATCTCGGAGTTTTAGTCGTCCCGATTCGGACTCTGCCCTTTAATATTCCTAAGGGTAGTACTAGCAGTACATTGCTGATGTTAGATCCGACAATGTTTCCGACCGCCAGTCCGAAATCCTGTCTCATGGCCGCAGTCACCGAAACCACCAACTCCGGCAGGGAAGTTCCCAGAGCAACTACAGTAGCCCCGACGACCAGCGGAGAAATTTTTGCCGCCACTGAAATTTTTTCGGCTATTTTTACAAACCACTGCGTGCTTACAACCAAAACCACTAATCCGAACCCAAATGCAGCAACCGTTTCCACCATCAGTTAAGTATAAATCACCCGCCTACTTTATCCCAATCAGACTCTTATAGTTTCTTAAGTATTTTTCAGCCGCTACCTTCCAGGAGAAATCCTGATCCATACACGAAGCCCTGATTTTGTTAATTATTTCCCGGTGTTTGAACACTTCAGCCGCTCTGGCCATGGTTAATAGTAGTGAGCTGGATTTGAATTCTTTAAACGTAAATCCGTTTTCCTCGTCCACTACCGTGTCAGCTAGTCCGCCGGCTTCCCTGGTAATCGGGATGCATCCGTAAGCCATTGCTTCCATCTGCACGATTCCACAAGGCTCGAATTTTGAAGGGTGCAGAAGAAAATCCGTTCCGGCAAATATTTGTCTGGGTAACACCTCGTCAAAGTTTAGGTTTATTCCAACCCGGTCGGGAAACTTCTTTGATAATTCGAGGAAAAAGGTTTTGTAGTCAGCGTCCCCATCCCCGTTGACCACTAGTTGCGCTTCGAACTCCTCAATGATGGTTTCAATTACTTCGACAATTAAATCCAAACCTTTCTGTCCGGTCAATCGGTAAGAAATTCCGAACATCGGAATATCTACGTCTTTGATTAGTGAAAACTTTTCCTGTAAAAACAGTTTGTTCTGTGACCTACTGACCCATTCGCCCTTTTTGTAGTTTTGATGCAGGTTGATATCAGTCAGCGGATCATAATCATCGTAGTCCAGTCCGTTTAGAATACCCACTATTTTTTGTTTAACTTCTCTCAAAAGACTGTCCAGTCCTTCTCCGTACTCCGGAGTTAATATCTCTTTGGTGTAAGTAGGGGAGACAGCTGTAATTAAATCCGAATACAAAATACCCCTTCTCATGCTGTTTAGCTTGGCAAAAGACGGATCCATCAGATCCGGAATTTCCGCTTTACCATAATCAGTTTCCAGTTCCGAAACAAACCGATGATCATATGGCGCCTGGTAACCTAAGTTGTGAATGGTAAACACCGTCTTAATATGTTCCAACTTTTCAATGTTTTTGTAGCTTTGTGCAAAAATATTAGCCACCAACCCGGTGTGCCAATCATGACAGTGAATTACATCCGGAGTCCATCCGTCGTAGGCTTTCAAAAACTCCCATACCCCCCTTTGTAAAAGACCCCATCTGATATGGTCATCTGAGTAGGCATACACATTGGCTCGCAGCTCGTAGTATTCCCGGTTTTCCAGAAAATAGGTGATCGGGCCGTTTGGTTGCTGGTGGGAAACTACGTTACAAATGATTCCTTCTCCCCGGAGATTTTTCCCAGACGGGACTTTCAGTCCCTCAATCACTTTCTTAAACTTATATTTCTTATCGTCAATTACTCCGTATTTGGGCATCATTACCCGCACATCAACTCCTTGTTTCAGAAGGGCTTTTGGCAGATATGACATCACTCGTGACAATCCGCCGGCCGAAGCATACGGCCACATTTCCGATCCCACAAATAGTACTCTCAATGGCCTCTTCATGTCTGTTCATTATACCTCCTTTATCTCCCCTTGCCGTGCTATCATTTTATTAAGTATGGAATTTATCGGGTGGCACTACTCCGAGGGTCTTAATTTGTATCTCCGTCGCTGGTACTTTCTTCTGGCCTGGATTATTCATTATTTTTCACTTCCCGTACTTTTGCCATCACTTTTTGCCCCTTGGCGCAGGCTGACTGACGACGAGGAAATTTTGGGCATGGATTTAGGCAAGCTTTTTCGTCAGGCCAGCTTTAATCTGGTCTCCCGGGGTATTGGAGCGGTCACTCGGATTTTTCTGTTTCTTTTTGGGGTATTAACATTAATACCGGCCTTTGTGGTTGGTCTGATCGGCCTGGTTTTTTGGATAGCTATCCCCTTGGTGGGAATTCCGTATTTTCTTACCAGCGACAAGCATCACCTTCGTTTTTTTAAACAGCTACACCTTCAGCTAAATTCGTCTCCTGATAAGGCCGTTGAGATATTATTCGACAATCCGGCCGGAAAATTTATTTGCTCGCATTTGGACGTTGAACCGGAAGTTTTAAAAGCCAATTCACAAAAATTCAGCCTCAACCTGTCTGAGTTTCAGCCCGCTTCCATGGAAGACTTTATTACCAAATTTATCGACTCTAAGGCTTGGTCGGATGAGCAACTAAAAAAACTCGGGTTTGATTTTGATGATCTTATTCTTTCCGCTCGTTGGTGGGATGTGGTTTACAGCTCCCGACTTGATCCGGAAGATGAGTCGTTTCATTTAAGCCAGCCGGGGCTGGGCCTCGAACTTCTTTTTGGCTACACGCCCCAATTAAACAGCCTTTCGGTAGACCTGGCTGCTCCCCAATCTTTTTCGCACCACTTAATCGGTCGGGAAAGTTTGGTTAATCGTCTGGAGCGCGAACTTTCTCATGGTGGCAGCGCGGTTTTGGTGGGTCAGCCCGGAGTGGGTAAAAAAACCGTGATTTTGGAATTTGCTAAAAGAGCCATGTCCGGGGAGTTGGGAACCAACTTGCTCTACAAACGGGTTCTGGAATTCGATTACAACTTTTTGTTATCAGAATCCCTGGACATTAATCAAAAAAAGGCCAAACTATCGGGCATTCTCAGGGAGGCCACCGTAGCCGGAAATGTAATTTTGGTTATCAGGGACCTACACCGTCTGATTAATTCGGAAGTTGAAGGCATAGATTTTACCGACCTTTTTGAAAAGCACTTGGAAAAAAGGAAGCTGCAAATAATTGCCGTTTCCACCACCGACGAGTATGAACGCTTTATTTTACCCATTTCCAGATTGCGTAAATTTTTCCAGCCGGTTGAAGTAGTTCCGGTGACAAAAGACGAAGCCATGTTAATTTTGTTTGAGTTCGCCTCTCAGATTGAAAAAACCCGTCACGTTTTCTTTACCACTCAATCACTAAAAGCCATGATTTCGGGAGCCGATCGCTATATTACCGACACCCCATTTCCGGAAAAAGTTTTAGAACTGTTGGATCACGTTGTGGCTTTTGTGGAAAAAAACCAGGCCACAAAAATTTCTTCCGATGACGTAAATCTTGCCCTATCGGAACTGACCGGAATTTCATTAATTCACTTAACCGAAGGACAAAAAGAATTATTATCAGATCTGGAAGCCATTCTTCACAAAAACCTCGTAGGTCAGGACATTGCCGTTACCTTGATTGCCCAAAGTCTTAGAGCCAGAACAGTTGGTACCAAAGACGACAGACGGCCGATCGGATCATTCTTGTTTTTAGGCCCTACCGGTGTCGGAAAAACCCAGGCTGCCAAGACTTTGGCTTCCGTTTATTACGGCTCGGATAAGTATCTGCTTCGGTTTGACATGGCTGAATTTGTCGGATCGGAAGGACTCACCCGTCTCATCGGTTCCCAGGATAAAAATCAACCCGGCCTACTTACTGCGGGCATCAGGAATCATCCGGCCAGTCTTTTATTGTTGGACGAAATTGAGAAAGCCCCCAAGGAAGTCTACAACCTTTTCTTGACTCTCTTGGATGAAGGGGAAATCACCGATGCCTTCGGCAAAAAGATTTCCTGCAGACACTTATTTGTTATCGCCACCTCAAACGCCGGTTCCGAAAAAGTCAGACAATTGGTAGCCAAAGGCGTTTCTACTGAGACTCTGCAAAAAGAAATCTTTGAATTCATCCAGGATTCCGGAACATTTTCTCCGGAATTTTTGAATCGCTTCGACGGAGTGGTGGTTTTTCAGCCGCTCACCGAAAGCGAACTTGTGAAAATTGCCAGGTTAATGCTCGAGGATGTCGTCAAAAGCCTGTCGACTAAAAATATCTATCTTGAAATTACCGAACCGGTTTGCCAGAAACTGGCCAAAGAAGGCTTCGAACCACAATACGGGGCCCGGCCCATGCGCCGGATTGTAGACATAAATATTGGCGATACTATCGGCAAATCAATTCTCTCCGGGCAATTGAAATCCGGAGATCATTTTGAATTACTTGCCAACGACAAACCTAACTCCTATACTATCAACAAATTAAATTAACCTTATGTTTACTCTGCCCCCACTTCCATATCCTACTAATGCCTTAGAGCCGTATCTTGACACGCAAACTTTAGAAATCCATTTCGGCAAACATCACGCCACCTACCTTAAAAATCTTAACGATCTGCTGCCGGAAAAATCCGACGCTGATCTGATTCCCGTTTTACAGCACTTGGATGATCTTCCCCAGGACATTAGAGTCAAAGTTCGAAACAATGCCGGCGGAGTATATAACCACAATCTTTACTGGCAGTGTATGTCCCCCAAATCCAAGTCCCCCTCACCCAGACTGCTTTCCTCAATCGAATCAGGTTTTGGCACTCTGGACGCATTTAAGGAAAAGTTTTCCCAGGCCGCTCTGACTCATTTTGGTAGCGGTTGGGCCTGGTTAGTAAAAGGAACCAAGGGCTTGGAAATTGTCACCACCCCCAACCAGGACAGCCCGGTTTCTACGGGATTAACTCCGATTTTAGGACTCGATGTTTGGGAGCACGCCTACTATCTTAAATATCAGAATCGTCGGGTTGAATATATTCAGGCTTGGTGGAACGTCGTCAACTGGGATTATGTTTCGTCTCTTCTGGCGGATCGTTGATACCTGACTCTGTCGATTCGAGTCAGCAGCTTTTTTCTAATCCTTAGGCTTTTGGGTGTTACTTCCAGCAGTTCGTCTTCTTCAATAAAATCCAGTCCCTGTTCCAAACTCATTTTATAAGCCGGGGTTAGGGCAATTCTGATATCTTTGTTTGCGGATCTGGTATTTGTCAGGTGTTTTCCTTTAGTGATATTCATATCTATGTCGTTTTCTCTGGTATTCAGTCCGATCACCATTCCTTCATAAACCTCATCCCCGGGATCAATGAAAGTTGTTCCCCGTTCTTGTGCTGCCTCTATCGAGTAGCCCAAAGCTTTTCCGGCTTCAAAAGCCACCAATACTCCGTTTCGAAGTCGTTGCGCCACCGGCCCCAAATCTTCATATCCGGCAAATATGGTGTTAAAAACAGCCGTTCCTCGGGTCCTTGTTAGTAGTTCGCTTCTGGCTCCAATCATATTTCGCTGCGAGATCTTATATGAAATTCTGGTACTGCCTTTGCCGTCTGATTTTAGATCCAGCATTTCGGCTCTGCGTTTTCCCATTTCCGTGGTAATTTCACCCACGTACACATCCGGAACATCAATCGATACCTCGTCATATGGTTCCTGCTTGTGTTTTAGTACTACCTGAGGCTTGGAGACCTGCATTTCAAATCCTTCCCGGCGCATATTTTCAATCAGCACCGCCAGATGTAATTCTCCCCGACCGATTACTTCGAATTCTCCCCCGCTCATATCCGTAAATTTCATTCCCAGATTAGTTTCCTTTTCCTTCATTAACCGTTCTCCGATTTGCCTGCTGGTTACAAATTTGCCTTCCCGACCGGCAAATGGCGAGGTATTGGCTCCGATGGTTATTTTTAAAGTCGGATCTTCAACTGTGATAATAGGTAAAGGAGAGATGTCGCCCGGATCACATAATGTCTGCCCGATTTCAATGTTCTTTACTCCGGAAATTGCCACAATGTCTCCGCTTCCAGCCTCATTAATTTCTTCTCTGACAATACCTTTGCTGGTATACATCTTCTCAACTGTGAATGTTCCCAACACTCCGTCCGGAGTTACTTGAGTAATTCGCTGCCCGGATCTGATAATTCCGCGTTTGATTCTTCCAATTCCCAGTTTCCCCAAATGGTTGTCAAAATCCAATGTCGATACCAGCATTTGCAAATGCCTGTCTGTTTCCACAACCCCATTGGGTACTTCTCTTAAAATCATTTCAAATAGTGGCGTCAGGTCGCCGCTTTCATTCGAATCGT
>MEXR01000030.1:13744-14285 GCA_001773775.1 Candidatus Amesbacteria bacterium RIFOXYB1_FULL_44_23
CCGCCCGGCCGCATAAATTACCGGAAATTCCAGATGGTCCGAGTGGGTTGCCAGTCTTAAAAATAATTCTTCAGTTTCAGCTAAAACTTCTTCCGGTCTGGCATCCTTTTTGTCTATTTTGTTAATAACCAGAATAATTTTTAATCCCGCTTGTAAGGCTTTTTGTAAAACAAACTTAGTTTGTGGCAAAGGTCCTTCGAAAGCATCCACTACCAAAAGAGCCGCATCGGCCATATTTAAAACCCGCTCCACTTCTCCGCCGAAGTCGGCATGCCCGGGTGTATCAATAATGTTTATTTTTATTCCTTTGTAAAACACCGCCGTGTTTTTGGCCAGGATGGTAATGCCCCGTTCCCGCTCCAGATCATTACTGTCCAAAATGGTCGTTTGGGTCATTTCCTGTTGGTTATCACGAAAGGTGTGGGTCTGCTTTAACATCCCGTCTACCAGAGTGGTTTTTCCGTGATCCACATGGGCTATAATGGCAATATTACGTATATCTTGTAGAATCATAATGACTATCAATTATACGCCAAAATAG
>MEXR01000031.1 GCA_001773775.1 Candidatus Amesbacteria bacterium RIFOXYB1_FULL_44_23
GTCACTTATCAGCTAAGTAAAGTCACCCATTTAGAACTCTCGTACCACACATCACGTCATGCCTCGCTTCTGCCTGAATTACAAAAAATAGCCCAAAAGCCGTACACCATCAGGGACGTTTCCCAGGCCGTTATCAACATGAGATCAGAAAAACTCCCAGACATCACTAAAATTGGCACCGCTGGCAGCTTTTTTAAAAACCCCCTCGTTGATACATCATTGGCAAACACTATTAAGGCCAAAATTCCTGATCTTCAGTTATATCCGGCCGACAAATTATCCTATATCGACCCCAACAGTTCTGAGCCTCAGGTTAAAATCCCGGCCGGCATGCTATTAGACTATCTGGGCTGGCGCGGTAAAAGAATCGGTGATGTAGGCACTTACCCTACTCACGCTCTGATTATATGCAACTTTGGCCAGGCCACCGGCCCCCAAGTTTATGAATTCTCTCAATCAATGAAACAAGACGTTAAAAACAATTTCGGTATAAACCTCGATTACGAAGTGGTAACAATCTAACAGTTACCTTGATCTCTCCTTTTGCCCTCCGCCAATCTTTTCCCTAACGTCCTCTAGATTTTCTTTTGTAATTGGTTTAACCGCTTCCACAAGATTCAAAAGGGATCTCAATATAGTCTCTCTGTTCGCCTGAGTTGCCTCCCGCTGCAAATTTACTCGATCACCTTTTGCCATAAAAACATCTGTTTATATTATATATGCCAATGCTATTTATAGCTTCTCACTAATTCATCCCTTTCCTTTTTCCTTTCCAATGCCAGCTGTATCAGCCTGTCTAAAAGTTTTGCATATGAAAGTCCTGATTCTTCCCACAGCTTCGGATACATAGAGATATTAGTAAACCCAGGCAAAGTGTTTATCTCATTCAAAACAATTTTTCCGGAAGACTTAATAAACATATCTACTCTAGCCATTCCTTCACAATCCAAAGCCCGATAGGCCCTAATTGCCATTTCCTGCACTTCTTTAATTTGGTTTTTGGTCATTTTGGCCGGTATTTCCAAAACAGCACCATTCTCATCGATATATTTAGCTTCATAATCATAAAACTCGTGTGTAGGTTTCACCTCTCCCGGCACCGAAACTTCCGGTTTTTTGTTTCCCAACACCGAACACTCTATTTCCCGCCCTTCGATCGCTTCTTCAAATAAAATTTTAGTATCAAATCCGCCCGCCAATGCCACTGCCACCTTAAGTTCATTCATGTTATGCGCCTTGGTTATCCCCACCGATGACCCAGAATTGGCCGGTTTTACAAACAGCGGATACTTCAGTTCTCCGGCAATCATCCGCAGCAAAACATCCGAAATCTCCCACTTCTTAGCCGTCTCAAACCGAGCCACCGGAATATTCGCCTGACAAAAAAGTCTCTTCATTACCTCTTTATCCATCCCCACAGCCGACCCCAGCACTCCCGCCCCTACATATGCCACGTCCATCATTTCCAAAAGTCCTTGCAAGCACCCATCCTCCCCAAACGTTCCGTGCACTATTGGAAACACTACATCCACTTTCTTCAAAGCCGCCATATCCCATTTCCCTTTTTTATCGATCTTGACATCAACCACTTGGTACCTTTTCTTATCCAAATTATTCCGAATCGAGTTGGCCGACAAGACAGACACTTCGTGCTCACCGGATTTCCCTCCAAATACCAGTCCCACCTTTAGTTTCTTCATCTGTGACGGAATATATAACACTTTTGCCAAAATCGCTACCCCCACCCCAGCAAAACGACCCATAATATTGACATTTCTCCCGACTTACATATAATTCCCCCATATGGCCCCCAGTCCCTCAGAAATTAAATCAGGTCTAATGGAAGAGGCCAAAACCATCGCCGCTCTTAAAGATAAAACAGAGAAGAATGTGGAAAAAATATACCACTTGGTAACTAAGGCTAAAAACACTGCCCAAAACATCCTTCATGAAGTCGGCCAAATCCCGACACCACAAATTAAACTCGTCGGTTTTATTCTGGACGCCAGTCCAACTTCAGACTGTTATTTTCATCCAGTATTTTATCTCGACCCAGATCAAACCGTTTCGGGTCATCCGAAAGTTAGATATTGGGTCGCCACCTCCAATGATCTTCATCCCATGAGTATCACCAAGAACTCTATCACCGCTCGCATTCAATGGACCGGCGATTCAACACTAAACCAGGCCGTAGTCATTACTCCGAAAGATGAAAAAATCTGCTTGCCTATCCAAACAAAACGTTCAATTACTGCTGTAATTTTTGAGCCTGAAAGGGATAGAACCCATTTAGTCATCACCGCAATGTTTGAATTAGAGGGCCAACCAAGTAATAAGAAATTATCGGATCTACAACGCCATCGCCAACAAGCCGTTGTAAGTCAATCAGTACTGGACATGCTTAAAAACGCCCTGGATCCCACACCTCCGGACTCAGACACATAGGTAGAAGTATAATTACTCCACCAGTGTCCGCAAAATCTTCCATTTCCAATATTGATTCTCTAAAAAAATTAAGGACCATCGACAAACCTCATGGCCATAAATTGGCAATTCGCCTCCGCATCCAAACCGATCAAGGACTTCCGGGTTTAACCCTAATCGAACTGCTCTCTGCTCTGGACATCTTGCGCCACTCCCAAAACCTGACACTGGACAGCATTATCGGCATGTGTACCAATCCCGATCAGTTGGATATTTTCAATCAGGCTGTTTTCCAGGCCCGTTATTATTTCCCTAAAGTTTCTGCCCGCTGCCACAAGTCATGATCACTTATTCTGGCCAAATTAAACAATTTCTCATCTTGGCTACCAGCTCAATATTTCACGAATTGTTGTAAAATACTCCCATCAGCCGTCCTATGCAGAAAGTCCTTTTAAAAATCAGCGTCTTTATCCTCCTGTCACTCGCCTATCCTCTGTTTGTCATCCTGCTTTACATGTGTACACCCGTCCAAATTGACTGTTTTACCTCAAGCCCGAATTGTATCTCTGGATTGCACAATACCTGTGGTCCGATTTCACCGGCAATTTCCTCATTTCTCAAAATATTTCCTCTGCTAAAAATCAATTTTTTCATTCAAATACCGATTTTAATCATCATAAATCTTGTTCTTACTAATTTAATTGTCAAAAAATTAGCCAGGCCGGTTGTATGAAGTTAAATCTTCTTCGTCTCTGGACCGGGCCGCTTCCCATCGAAGAATTGTTTCCCGGCGATAGAAAGATTAATCCTCTTCTGCACTGGTTTATTCATCCCTTAAAGCGCCGCATTGCGAAATATTATTTGTTAATTTTGCAAAATGTCTTTGGATTAAAAGTTGTTGCTCTTACCGGAAGTGCCGGAAAAACTACCACCTCGAATCTTCTTTATTCTGTCTTAAATTTAGTTGGATCAACTATCAAAACTTCCGATTCCACCACCACCACTTACAATCTTCCCACCACCATTCTTAAATGCACTCCCAGTACCAAATTTCTGATTCTGGAAATGGGCGTGGAATATAAAGGTGACATGGATTTTTATTGCTGGTTAGCCAAACCCGACATCGGTGTATTTCTAAATGTTTCCTCTGTTCATTCAGCTTTTTTGGGATCGCTTGACGACATCAAGACGGAAAAATACAATCTCTTCAATTATTCAAAAATCAGTTTAACTCCAGACAAATTCCCCAAAGTAATTTCTTCAAAAATTTCTCAATCTCTGACCTCGCAAATCAAGTGCCAGACCCTAAATGATCAGTTGGTAATTAATCTTCCGCTATTAGGAACCCACTTTGCTCAAAATGTTTCCGCAGTGATAGCTGTTTGCCTAAAACTTGGCATTCCACTTCAATTTATCAAACAGGGTTTAGAAACTTCCTCTCCCCCACTACATCGCATGAACGTTATTTATTCTAAAAATGGCAATATCATTTTAGACGATTCTTACAACGCCAATCCATTATCGGTAAATGAGTCCCTAAAAACATTATCAGAAGTATCAAAAATAAAAAAACTCACTCCGGTTTTTGTATTCGGGCAAATGAATGAGTTGGGCCAATATGAAAAAGCGGATCACGAAAAAATTGGCGTGGAAGTTAAAAAGATCGGGGTAAAAAAGCTATTTTGTATCGGTCCCGCAACAAAAAGTACAATCCAAGCAGCAGGCTTTGGAAAGTATTACGACTCTTCTGACTCGTTATTTTCGAATCTGAAAAAATTTGAAACCGAGAATTCTGATTTGGTAATTCTAATCAAAGGTTCACACTCCTGGCACTTGGAAAAATTGGTGTCACTACTCACTTCCTAAGTTTGAACAAAGCCTTCTTTAGTTCAAGTATCTCTTTTTTTAATCTAAAAACTCTCAAATGCAAAAACTCATGATCTTCCATCACCAGCTTTGCCCCCTCGTTCTCGCGGAAATCATCATCCATATCCGCCAGTATCCTTTTTTGTCGGATATTTTCCATCCCTTCCGTTTCCAGCTTTTGTAACAAAGCACGCAGCTTTTCTAATTTTTCTTCAATTTGTCGTCTTTGCATTCGGCCATTATAAAGGCCGAATTTGACTTGATTCAAGCCCGGTAGTATACTGGAAAATACAGTTCACAAACCATAGTGAACAAGCCAAGGGTGGGAAGCTCCCACCAAGCCAGACCCGAAAGTAACCACCAATAAGGTGGTTTTTTAGTCTAAAACGTGGGTTTTGCTCAAATATTTCGTCTAAAGAATATGAAAAAAGAAACTCAACCACCGCCCCCACCACCAATTGATTTAGAGATTATTGAACATAATAAGGCCAACAAGCCTAAACTACCCCTACCCCAACCTCCCCCAACTTCAAAACCAAAAAGAGAGCCTCGACTGGATTAGTACCATTTTTCCATCCCACAACCAAACATAGCTATTCTGAGGCCTTTTTCCCAATCCTTGATTAAGGCAATCGTATGCTCTGCGCTTTCCATTGCCGGTCTTAAAAATGGCCAGGCTGCGCTGTAATAATCCGCTCCCAACAGATGAGCCTTAAGTCCTTGTATTGGACTTCTGATTCCCCCGCTGGCCACTAGTTTGGCCTTCTGTTTGACCATTGCCAACTTGGGGATTAATTCGTCTGTTCTGTAACCAAAATCAGCAAACCACTTCGTTAAATTTTCGTTTTTCAATCTTTTTCCCTCAATCCAGGTCCAACTGGTTCCTCCGACTCCTGCCACATCAATTCCAGATACCCCTATCTCCACCAGCTTTTGAGCCGCATCGACGTCAATCCCACTTCCCACCTCCTTCACAAACACAGGAACCTGAATTTCCTTGATCAGTTTTTCTATTTTAGGTATAAGCAACCGAAAATTAGTATCCCCTTCCGGCTGCAACGCCTCCTGCATTGGGTTAACATGCAAATACAATCCATCAGCATTCACCATATCCACTATTTGTTTGCAATCTTCAACACCCCTCCCATAATTCAGCTGTACGGCTCCCATATTGGCAAACACTACAATCTCCGGAGCAAATTTACGTACCACCGTATAAGTTTCCCTGACCTCATCTTTCACCAAAGCCGCCCTCTGACTCCCTACTCCCATCGCTACACCGCACTCGGCTGCAGCCGTCGCCAAATTCGCATTAATCAACTTTCCGTGTTCCACCCCACCTGTCATTGACCCGATAATTAAAGGCTGCTTAATCTTTTTACCAAGTAACTCAACTTCGGTCGATACGTCGTTCAATCCAATTTCCGGTAGGGCTTTATATGGCAACTGCACATCCGAAAACAACTCCCCTCTTCCCTGACTCTCATTTTGTAATGCCAACTCCAAATGTTGTTGTTTTCTTTGAGAGATGTCTGCCATTAGTGAGATTTTATCACCTCATTAATGTCAAAATATTTTATCGGTTGCCCCAATTTCTTTGCCAATTCTATCTCTTTTTCCACCCCTTCCGTTATCTCTCCGAATACCCACAATTCATCACTTCGCCTGATTAAGTCATTATTTGCATCGATCAGTTTTTTCCGATCCACCGTATCCAGTAAAAAATAGGAGTACATCATAAACGCACACATGGGCGTACCTCCTTTTTCCAAAATAAATTTAACAATATATTCCCGCAAGTAAAAATTGCGCTTACTCAAAGCTGCAAAAACCACTTTTCCGGCACACTTCAAGTTCCTTTTTACCACAAGTCCCAATTGTATCACCCCTTGACAACTGACTCTCTACACTCCAAACTATTTATCAGTGGCTAAGAAAAAAGTAGTTCAAACAAGTTGGTTTCTCGCTCTCTTATCCTTCACCGTGATGGCTGCAAGCTTGGTCACAGTCGTCTCCATCACTCAAAAGCCAACCTCCAAAATGAAAGCCAAAGCTTCCACTCCGGTCTGTGCTTTGGGTTGGCAACAATGCGACGGTCGCACGGTCCAGGACTGCACCAGGGTAAATGGAGTTACGTTCTGGACAGACGCTCAAACCTGCAAAACCAGTTGTTATGAAATCGCCAAAACTCATACTGCCCGCTGCAGATAACTATCTATGAAATCCAAAAAAACCAAAGTAGTCAAACAGAACAAAAAAGCTTCAGTTAAAGATGTTTTCTCCCCCCTCCTGCCCTTAGTAGTTGTTGCCGCCAGCATCGCTGTTGTCGTCATCTTCAGCTAATTCCCTCACTGTTTTTTCTTCACCCTACTCTCTATCTTTACACCTAAACCATCATCCTTTGGTTAAACTTTCCAAAAATTCGTCGTTACTCTTTGTCTTTTTCATTTTTTGAATCAAAAGCTCGGTCCGCTCATCTTCGTCCAGCATATCCAGCATTCTTCTTAACTGAATAATCTTTTCATATCTCCCCGCCAACAATTTTTCCTCACCCCTGGTTCCGGACCTGATCAACTCAAATGCCGGGAATATTCTTCGATCAGCCAGTTTTCTATCCAGATGCAATTCCATATTCCCCGTACCCTTAAACTCTTCGTATACCAAATCATCTTGGCGTGAACCAGTTTCCACCAGACAAGTCCCCAAAATTGTTAAGCTACCGCCCTCTTCGCACAGTCTGGCGGCTCCGAATGCCTTTTTGGCAGGATAGATAGCTGCGGCAGAAAAACCGCCCGACAACGTCTTTCCGGAATCCGAGGTAATCATGTTGTAAGCTCTGGCCAAACGCGTAATTGAGTCCAGAAGAATAAATACATCTTTCCCTGTTTCCACCAATCTTTTAGCCCGCTCCAGAGCCAATTCGGCAATCCTGACTTGCTCCAGTGGCGGTTCATCAAAATGAGACGCAGCCACTTCACCTTTTAGACTTCTGCTGACTTCAGTTACCTCCTCGGGCCTTTCCCCTATCAATACTGCCATTAAATGCATGTTGGGATAATTAGCCGATAACGCCTCAGCAATTTCCTTAAGTAGCCAGGTCTTGCCGGCTTTAGGTTGGGCAACAATTAACCCCCTCTGGCCTTTACCGATGGGGGCTATCAAATCAATTATTCGGGTAGACAACACCTCAGGACCAGTCTCAAGGCGTAATTGTTCATGTGGAAAAATTGCCGTCAATGAGTCAAAATCCGGTCTGTTAGCCGCTTCCTCGGCTGGACCGTCATTAACTTTTTCCACTTTCAAAAGTCCCCAATACCTTTCATTTTCTTTAGGTTCTCTGGCTTGTCCCCCCACCATATCTCCGGGTCGAAGTGAAAACCTTCTCACTTGAGACGAAGAGATATACACATCTTTCGATGACGGAATCATTTTCGGTCGCAAGTATCCATGTCCGTCCGGAGTAATATCCAAAAATCCCTCAACATATTCTGTCGGCAGATTGGCATCGGGAATCGATCTGTCATCATATCCTATTGGTTGCGCAGCAGGCTGTGCCGCCGGTTGTACGAAACTAGGTCTAGAGGTTCCAAAATCTCTTTGAGCCACCGGACGCACTCCCGGTCTGGGAGACACCCGCCCCACTACCCTGACCACCCCTGGGCGCATCATCGATCTCACTCCCGGAGCTGCCATTGGTTGGTCAGATTGGGCGGTTACAACTGGTTTATCAAACGCTGAATTGTCAGCCATAGAAACCTAAAAAATTACGAATTCAAAAATCTTTAATCATCAAAATAAAGTTCGCCTGAAAGTCAAAAACCCGAAAGCTAAGCGAAAGTATATCAGACTCAAATCCTCTGTCAATACCTTCGCTCCAACCAACAGATTATGAAATTCTTTTTGCCACAACCACCAATCGTTTCCAGGTGGTTCCGGGCGGATAACAAGTCTGCATGATCAATTTTTCGGATACGGTTTGCGGCACTAAATACTTGGTGTCAGTAGCCGATACCACCTCTTTCTCTGCAACTTCGTACTTGTACAATCTACCCTGATAAACCAGTTCCACAGCATCTCCGGTTACCAGCTTATCCAGTAAATAAAACACGGCATTATATCTGGCAAAATCCCATCTAGATCCCACTGAGTGAGCAAACAAGTACGTAGTCCCCACCTCTCCGGGATGACCCAATCCTGCCGCCTCTGCCACCCCCAGTTTCAACGCTTTTAAATATTCCTGCGGCTTATCTGCATTGACATTGCCTATCACTTTTGACAAGGCAAATATTTTAGGAATATATATCGAATACCCACTGTCGGGAACCGGCCATTCCGGCCTTATCTCCGTGATCAATTGTCCTTTAAGTTTCTTGACAGACTCTTTTTCCTTCTCCTGCTTTTCCCACTCATTAAAGGTCATCTCCCTGGTCAACCTGGCCAACTGAGTCTTGGAAAATCCATATCTCACTTCGGCAACTCCCAGTGGAATATACACAAATACCAACCCTGTCAACGAAACCAGTATCATCAGTGATCCTACTGCACTCAGAGCCAACGCCATCGTTTTCAAAATCCGCACCAAAACAGATACCCTTACTGGATCCTTTTGTGTTCCATCCTGATAAACGACTCCTGTCTTCACATCTCCAATATACTCCTGGCTACCCGCTTAAGTCCCCAACCAAATGCTCCCCAGCCTAGCCATGTCAGTGCCCCAGCCGGGATAAAATCGCCCACTCCTGTTTTTGGAGTCACTTTGGCAACGGCACTCACCGTAGCCGCATTATCGCTAGTAGCCACAGCCGTTACTTCCGAAGCTATAGTGCTTTTGGCTTCAAAAGAAATCACCGCCGCATTTCCTTCACCTGAGGACAAGTCTCCTATTTTTATTTCCCTCAGGGTCACGTTATCTGTGACAGTATCTGGCGACAATTTACTGGTCACTCCTGCAACTTGTAAACTACCACTACCAGCCACATATTCCATCGCAGCTCCTTTATCAATTTCTACCACCAATTCTTCAATTCGTGTGGTCACGTTGTTAGCTCTGGTCTGAACATGAGGAATTTGCGTCACTGCTCGCGACTTAAACAGAGGAATTCTGACAGTCAGATCCCTGACTATCGTTCCCGGCACTGTATTCACCAAGGTAGCCCGAAATCTTACTAAATCCCCAGGACTCGTTTTCACCGGACTTTGCCAATCCGACCCGGTCGTTAAGTTTTTGCCTTCAAACTTGATTTCCAATTTAGGCAGGGCAGCCCTGGTCCGAGCCGGTGCCAATAGAAATACACCCAAAAACACAGTCAAGACCATTAATACTCTTCGTAACATTCCAATATTATAGGATATATTTCCGGTTTCGTCAAGATCCCCACAATTTATTGGCCTGACGCCTTACTTTCAAGCCAGCCACGCCCATAGCCACCATCGCCACCATACCCAACCACACCTCAACCCCGGTTTCCGGTGCCTTTTTTACTATCGCCGAAGCCGTGGCTGCAGCAGCCACCACTCCTTTACAAAAACAGCTACCATCAGCCGTACATGCCGGATTTCGGCATGTTCCGGCCACACAGGCAAAGCCAGCCTGACAATCAACAGCCACAGAACACTTCTGACCGCAAATCCCCATCCCAAATTTGGTTTCTAAATTAACTGCTTCAGAGAGCTTGGAAGCCGCCGTGGGAGTTGGCAAAATTGTCGGGGTAGGCAAAACCACCGTAGGCGTCGGTCTGGCTGTTGGAGTCACTTTACTTACCGGAATCGGGGTCGGGGTTAACCTTGGAGTAGCGGTGGGCCTGGGAGTGGCTGTGGGTCTGATCGTAGGCGTAGGCCTCAGAGTCGGCACAGCTGTCGGGGTTGGCTGACCCTCCTGCCAACAATCCCCGGAGTACCAAACCATATATCCCTGCAGGTTACATGAGTCATCCCAGCTTCCGTCTTGTCTGCGACACTTCTTATCAAACAAAGACAGTTGCACCGTGTAACCACAGCCCACATTGTCTACCTGCTCGTAATTACTCCACTGACTTTCTGACTCCAAACACTGATTCCACTTCCCCATACACACCCATTTCACAACTCCAGAGTTAGTACTACGGCACGAACCAGTTGACGGATCACAACCTGGATTACAGCTATAAAAAGTGGCCGCAGTCCCGCTTTCGCATAAGTTTGTGTAATACCCGTTTCTAAAAGATATAGCCGCCCTTGCTGAAGATACACTCACAGCAAACCCGGCCAAAAATACAGCCACTAGAACCAATCCATTTTTTATTTTTAGTTGCATCCTAAACCGGGAAGCGGTAGGCCTGCCCTACCCGCCGCCCCCCGCTCTAAGATACAACCTCGTATTTATTTCTAGCTAAATATAACAAAAAAGTGCAATTTGTGGGGTCTTTTTTTTCTTGACAAAGGTCAACAACAAATGATATCACCTTTAATCAAGTGGAAGCGCCCATTCTGTCCAGGCGATATTCCGCAAAAGAGGCATTGCTAATCGTGGCCCTCAAGCTAGCGCTAGCGATGCTTCTTTTTTTGTGCAAATCGGCCCCGGACTCAACACTAAACAGTTCCCGAACCTGTCGGAATACAGTTTAGAATTCGCTCACCCCTTCTGAGCAGACATGGACACAAAACCTTGATTCAAATTTCCCATTCTTACTAATTGGCTTTTCATAAAAATCCCGTTTCGCTTGAAGACCCGCTTAGACCGACCCCTCTTTATGGGGTTATCGCCCAAAATCCATGTGAGCAGTTTTTTCATACAGCACTACTAACCGTGACCCTCAACCGTATTTATACCATCTCTAGTCAAATTTCTCAACCCTATAGTTAAAAGGCAGCTGAAAAATGAAACCCCATAGTCATGGCAAAGATAAATATAACATCAATAAATAGGCATTTGTGGATAAGTGTTAGGCATCCGGTACAATTCCACAATACTCTTCTCCTTCTGTTGATAACTCGTTGAAAACTATTCACCCAACAACTTCTTAATCGCCGCCGCCACACTCTTTCCCGACTCCGCCGATGCCACTCTGTATCCCAATCTCTTGGCCTCTTTAACTCGTTTATCAAGCCCCTGAACTTTTCTTACCTCCCCCAACAATCCCACTTCACCCACAGCTGCAACCTCAGCCGGCAAACTTTTATTCAAAAATGCCGAGGCTATGGCCAAACAAATGGCCAAATCTACTCCTCTATCAGCCAATTTTATGCCTCCTGTCACATTTACAAAAATATCCTCACCCTCCAGATGCAATCCAGCCCGCCGCATCAGTACTGCCACCAGCATTTGCATCCTGGCAAAATCTATCCCTGTAGCTACTCTTCTTGGAACAGCCAGCTGGGACGAAGTGGTCAGTGCCTGAATTTCGGCTAAAATTGGCCTTTTGCCCTCCAAAACTACCGATACCACACTCCCGGGTACGTTTTTCACCCGCTCAGCCAGCAGTAACTGAGACGGATTATCCACTCCCATCAACCCAACCTCGGTCATTTCAAAAACCCCCACCTCGTCTGTCGGCCCAAATCTATTCTTAATCGCCCTTACCAGCCGCAAAGACTGGCTTCTCTCCCCTTCAAACCACAAAACCGTATCGACTACGTGTTCTAAAACTCTTGGACCTGCAATCGCCCCCTCTTTTGTAACATGGCCCACCAAAAACATCGGAATCCCCAACCGCTTAGCACAAGTAGTCAACCTGGATGCACACTCGCGTACTTGCCCCACCGAACCCGCAGTTCCGGTTAAATCCGCCGTCGTTAGTGTCTGAATCGAATCTACAATCGCCAAACTAGGCTTCTCCTGCTCAATTTTACCCACAATCTCATCTACGTCGGACGACTCAACCAACAACATCTCTCCCTTCCCACCCAGTCTTCTTACTCTCAAGGCTACCTGACTAGCACTTTCCTCACCGCATACATACAAAATTTTGTTGTATTTATTCTGGGCCATGTGTAGCGCTGTTTGTGTCAACAATGTCGATTTACCGATTCCTGGCTCACCAGCCACCAAAACTACCATCCCAGACACCAAACCTCCGCCCAATACGCTGTCTAATTCTTTTTCTCCCGTCTTCACTCTTTCCTTCTCTAAAACCTTTATCTCTGATAACTTTAAAACCTGAGCTTTATTTACTTCCTGGCGCTTGGAGCCTGTCGCTTGTGAAACCGTTTCCACCATGCTGTTCCAGGTACCACACGACGGACACTTACCTGCCCACTGAGATTGACTGTAACCACACTGCTGACACACAAACAATGCTCTTGCCTTTGCCACGCACCATTTATATCACAGTCTTCAATATTGTTCCTTATAGAATGCTTTACACACCTCTGGTTCTGCCTGCTTTCAATCAAAAGAGTTTACTCAAACAACACGATCCCCACTTCCGTCTACTTATATCCCACTGGCTTGGCTGACAATACCACTCCCAGAGATAGTCGTCTCTTGTCTAAATCCACCGATTCAACAAAAACAGACACCTTTTCACCTTCGACAAACGTCTTGTCAGCCGGCATCTTAGAAGCATGAATCAATCCCTCAATTCCCCTCTCCATACGCACCAAAACTCCATATGGAGCCATTTTAGTCACCACACCCTCGTGTTTGCTGTCAACTTCATATTTCTTTTGCACTATCGTCCAAGGATCGCCCGTCAACCTCTTTACCGATAATGCCAATTTCCCGTTTTCCTCATCCACTCCGATAACCTGTACCTTAATTTTATCCCCCACCTTAACTACTTTGTTTACTTCGTCAATTTTCTCCCAGGATAATTCACTGATGTGAATCAGCCCCTCTAGTTTTATCTCTTCCTCCGGCTTAACTTTAGATTTAGACTTAGGCGAGATAACCAGCTCTGCAAACACTCCAAATGGCACGATCCCGACTACAATTGCTTCATATTCACCGCCCATTTTCACAGCCCCCAACGCCTGTTTTCGTTTTGCAATTTCTTCAGCCTCGGACACGGCTTTCTCTGAAAGCACTAATCGGTTTTGCACTCGATCCACCTCGATAGCCTTAACTCTCAATGTTTTTCCAGCCGCCTCCGACAAATCACCTTCCAGTTCCCGACCCACCTGAGAGGAAGGAATAAACCCGTATACTCCATCCAGATCTACCAACAACCCACCTTTGGTTACTTCCCGCACTTTAACCGTCAATTCCGTCTCATCCGCCATTGCCTGTTCCAAACCGCTCCATCGATTATCAACCGCCGCCCGTCGAAGCGACAACACCACTTGCCCGGCGTCATTTTCCGAGACCAACACCATTCCCTCGACTTCGTCTCCTGGTTTTAAATTTTTAAAGTAGTCCCGTGCCAATTCAACTTCCTGTTCCGACACCACAGCTTCGGATTTGCCTCCGATATCCACATATACCGTTTTATTGGTCACCTCAGCCACTTTCCCCTTAACCTTCTCACCTCGCTTAAACCCGTGTAGCTTATATCCGGTTACCGCCAGAAGCTCCTCCATGGTGGATGGAGACCCTTTTACTTTATCTGTTTTGACGCTTACTTTTTTTGTAGCCAAAGTTCATTGTCCTCGCTTTCTAT
The DNA here is from genome assembly GCA_001773775.1 of Candidatus Amesbacteria bacterium RIFOXYB1_FULL_44_23. GTDB lineage: Bacteria > Patescibacteriota > Microgenomatia > CAZETR01 > Amesbacteraceae > MEXR01. Next base: position 13,866 of record MEXR01000031.1, read on the forward strand.
GAAAGATGCAGCGATTATACCAGCCTTTGAAGGCTTTTCCAATAAGACGCCGAAATGCAAATCCAATACTACAATCAAGAAAAATAAGCCCTCGAAATTCCCTACTTTATCGTCAAAAACCGCCAATCAACAGGCGATTTACTTATTATTTCGATGGATATCGGCTTTACCCCCCACAAATTTCACCCCCTCAGCCTGCAACTTCTTTCTCTGTTCCTTCTCACCACCAAACGCGTAGCCAGGCGCCAGTGACCCATCAGCAAACACCACTCTATGACATGGTGTATTCGGGTCTTTATTGGCATGCAGCGCCTGCCCCACTCTCCGTGCGTCTCGGGTTCCAATTGCTTTTGCCACTTTCCCGTATGTCATGACCTCCCCTTTGGGTATTTTTCTAACTACTTCGTAAACCTCTTCAAAGAAACTCATAGCTTATTAATCGCCTCAATAAAAGCCACAAACAAAGGATGGGGAGAAAGCGGTCTGCTTTTGTACTCCGGGTGAAACTGTGTTCCCACAAAAAATGGATGCACTTCCCGAGGCAGCTCAATCGCCTCCACCAATTTTCCGTCTGGACTGGTTCCGGATACTATTAACCCCTTCCTTTCCAGTTCGACTTTATACTTATTGTTAAATTCATATCGGTGTCTATGCCTTTCGTTAATTGAGTTGTTAACCATAGAGTTTGGATCCTTTCCGAATTTTGAGTAAGCCTTCTCTAAAATAGTTTTCGGCTTCACTACACACGGCCAGCTCCCTAATCTAATTGTTCCCCCATATTGATGATTTCTTAAATATTCAGCTTGATCCGGCATGATGTGAATCACTGGATGCTTTGTTGTAGAACTTACCTCTTCAGAATTTGCATCAACCATCCCTGAAACGTTTCTGGCAAATTCAATTACCGCCATTTGCATCCCAAAACATAAACCCAAAAAGGGAATCTTTTTTTCTCGTGCCCAGTTAATCGCCGAAATTTTACCTTCCGCCCCCCGACTTCCCCACCCCTGCGGAACCACAATCCCATCCGGATTCAATTTTTCCAACAAATCAGCATCAAACTCAGTCGAATCATAAGCCACTACATCTGCCTTCACTCCGAAACTGGCGGCCGCATGCCTGATTGCCTCAAGCACCGACACATACACATCCCGATGAGCTGATCCGCCATGTTTTACGTATTTGCCCACTAAAGCTATGGTGACTTGACCCCTGGGCTGCTCTACATTTTTTGTAAACTCTTTCCACTGACCCAGGTTCGGTTTTTTGTATCTCAAATTAAAATGTTTAGCTATCTTTCTTGATAACCCTTGTTCTTCTAGCTTGAGAGGCACCCCATAAATCGACTCACAGTCCGGATCATCAAACATGGCATCGTTATCAATAAAACACCTCTTTCCCAAAGTCTCCAGCCTCGGTCTATCCATAGGAATTTCCCCCCTGGTAATCAAAATGTCCGGATTTATCCCCGTAGATCTCAGTGAGGAAACAGCATGCTGAGTCGGCTTGGTTTTTAACTCGCCCACATTTTTTAGAAATGGCACGTAAGACACCATGGCATACATCGCCTGTCGTTCTCTCCCTACTTCTCTGGCTGAATACAAAAATGGTAGGTTTTCTATATCCCCGGTAGTTCCCCCCACTTCAACCACCATAAAATCAAATCCTTCTTCTAAGGCATAAAACCTTCTCTTGATTTCGTTGGGAACATCCGGAATCATTTCTACATCCCGGCCCTCGTACTTAAACGACCGCTCGTTCTCAATTACTGTTTTAAATACCTTTCCGGAAGTAATATTGTTTTCCTTGCTGTAACTTTCATTTGCAAATCGTTCGTAATTGCCCAAATCCTGATCTATCTCACCTCCGTCATCCGTGACAAAAACCTCTCCATGTTCAGCCGGTCGCATTGTTCCGGCATCAACGTTTAAATACGGATCAATCTTTATATGCCCCACCCTGTAACCAGACGCTTTTAATATCATTCCTATCGACGCACAAACGATTCCCTTTCCCAAGCCCGAAACTACCCCGCCGGTTACAAAAATATATTTGGAGTGTTTTTTCTGGGGCACAATCAATTATATCCTCACTTAATTATTCTGCAACAAACAATAAATAAGTCCCCACTAAATAACACGAAACACCTACGGGGAAACAGGGTTAAACAGGTTTTTTCGAAAAAAATCTATATCCCTCTCAACCACCAAATTCCATCCTGGCTGCAGGTTATGATCTGCGCCGGAATATTCAAAATATACGATGCCTGGAATCTTCTTTGCAAATCCCCTGTTCCATCCCACAGGCACCGAAACATCTCCCGTTCCCTGGTGCAATTGCAGTTGAGCCTTTATCCTCTCAACATAATTTAATAAATTAAACAAACCTGTGTCGTAAATAGATTCAAAATCAACTAACTTCTTACGTAGATTTTTATCACCTTCCTCATTATCATTCATGTAAAACAGGATTGAATATGGAAATCCTGCAGTCACTGGTGCCCATAATACAGTTGGATATTCTTTTTGAGATATTTCCAATATTGTCAAAGCGATTTGCCCCCCATTACTATGTCCCCAAATTCCGACTTTGCCATTCGATTTTTCCCATTTTTCGACTCCCACCAATAAATTCAAAGCTGTGGTATAAGTTTCAAACCTAGCCTCAAAAACATCAGCCGAAGGTGAGGCCGATTCACCGTATCCTAAAAAATCTGGAGCCAAAGATATAAACCCCGCCTTGGCAAATTCCTGAGCACTGCGCCATGTCCCATATCCTGACTGGTAAATGGTGGGGTCAGCATATCCCCTAAACTGTACGATGGTTGGACATTTGTCACAGCTATTGGGAATATGAGCCAAACCGGAAACATTCTTTCCGTCCGAATCAAAATGGAACTTTTGCACAAAAAAAGCTGCCTCTGTAGCAGCTATTTCGTCCATCACAATTTCGGATTGATATTCCCTCATTCCCAAGTTCTCAATTGTGTATTTTAGTAGCGGCTGGATTTCTTCCACTTCAGCCACTGGCAGTTTTTCAGTTTTAGAAGACGGAAAATAAGTGATTACCAAACCGGCAATAAATCCGACCACAAATACCAAAATCCACTTCATGCATCCATTTTACCTCACTAAAAAAGCGCATTGTTCTCGGCTCTGACCTATCTTCACGGAGCCTCGCGGCCCAGCTATTGTCGGCGCTGGCGCGTTTTACGGTTCTGTTCGGAATGGGAAGAAGTAGTTCCACGCCGCACAAAGAACCGAGAACGATGCGCTTTTATTATAAAGGCTTGTACTCTCTGAAAAGTGAAGAAAATTGTAGCAATAGAGTATCGTAAAGAAACTTCGATAGATCTATTAGTACTGGTAAGCTAAACACCTTGCGGTGCTTACACTGCCAGCCTCTTGTACGGAGTGGTCTACTCCGGATCTTCGTCCCGCTTGCGCAGGACTGAATTCCTAATCTTGGGTAGGGTTTCCCACTTAGATGCTTTCAGCGGTTATCCCATAGATACATAGCTACTCGGCGGTGCCGCTGACGCGACAACCGACACACCAGAGGTATCTCCAACCTGGTCCTCTCGTACTGAGGTCAGACCCCCTCAAGAATTCCACGACTCTACTGGATAG
>MEXR01000032.1 GCA_001773775.1 Candidatus Amesbacteria bacterium RIFOXYB1_FULL_44_23
GTGAGGTTGGTAATCAGGAGCATTTGTTTACCGGATGGGTAGGGGAAGACTATAAGTTCGGTTAGAGGGCCAGTATACACAGTAGTCAGATTTTGACGGTCATATTCCATGATGACTATTTTATTGTTTTCCACCCGGTAAAGATGCGCGGAGGTGGGGAACCAGAGCCACTGGGCGTCGGGTTTGCAGTTGGTACAACCGGTCGGGGCCGGTTTGCCTTTTTTGGGGGTGGGAGTAGGTGAGATTTGGTCTATTAAAAAGTTTCGATCTTCAACCAGATCATACACATACACTCCGCCTGTAGTGAGGCTGCGGGTCTGGGGTTGGGAACTTGAGCCCGGGAGAGGGCTGATAATTTGGTCCGCCAGCTGGGCTGAATCGGTGGCGGTGTAAAGCAGCTTATTTTCTTTGGGAGACCAGACAAGGTCGGCGGCTGCAGTGGCCAAAACCTCTTTCAGTTTAACAGGGAGAGTGCTAAATTTTTGTAAATATTCTATTTTTTGCCTTTGTTTCCAGTCGTCAATGGTGCGATTGATGGTAGCACTGATGTTGGTTATTTGCTGATTTCCGGAATCAATCAAATAGGCAGAAGGCGATGCGTTGGGGTTTGTTATATTTGTTGCCAGTACCTGGCGGGAGTCCGGAGACCACTCAAGTTTCCAGGAAACGCTTTTGGAATCACCCGGCAGAGTGGCCAGAAGCCGGGACTCCCGATTCAGAAGCCCAAGCGGTGACTCATTAAGATCCAGAGTGTAAATCTCTCGCCGGTTAGTCAGAGATGAGTAAGCAACCTTGCTGCCGTCAGGAGAAAGACTGGGGGTGGTTGCTCCTTTACTGGTAACCGGTTTGAGGGTGGGAACTGAGGGGAAAAGGGTGGCGGTGGTTGAGGTGACGATCTCCGGTTCAATAGTTAGAGTTTTCCTCCAGGGAACATAACCTTCTTTGGTGACTTCCAGGGTGTATTGTCCGGGGTTGAGGTTAACTGAGGTGTCGGTAACGGTATTTAGGAGCTGGTCATTAAGAGTAATGGAGGAGTTTTCAGGATGGGAATGAATAGCCAAAATTCCGGTGACTCTGATTTCTCTGTTTTTAATATCCGGCCGGTAACCCTTGGCAAAAAAGATGACCCCAACGGTTAATAGAGGTACAACTATTAGTCCCAGTAAAAAAAGAAGCAGGCGGGCTTTAACTACGTCTTGCATGTTGGACAATTGTATCATTTAATCATCCTGATTGAATGTTTAGGGTAAGTGTGTCTAAAGACATCAAATCTAATCAAATATGTTTACTCACAGGATAGGAATCGATTTGGGAACGGCAAATAGCGTGGTTTGGCAGGCCGGAAAGGGAATCGTAATGAACGAACCAACAGTGGTAGCGGTGGGTATGGAAGATGGCCGAGTGGTGGCGGTGGGAAATGAAGCCAAGGAAATGTTGGGCCGAACTCCAGGCAATATTACGGCTTCCAGACCGATGCGGGACGGGGTGATTGCCGATTACCGGGTGACGGAAGCCATGCTGAGGTATTTTATCCAAAAGGTCTGCGGGCGGGTGTTTATTTTCAAGCCGGAGGTAATGATCTGTGTTCCGGCCGGAGTGACACAAGTGGAAAGGCGGGCGGTACTTGATGCGACATTATCAGCCGGAGCTAAAGTCGCATATCTAATTGATGAGCCGCTGGCTGCTGCTATCGGGGCCAGACTGCCGATTGCGGCAGCTTCCGGAAATATGATTATTGATATCGGGGGCGGGTCAGCAGAGGCGGCGGTAATTTCTCTAGGCGGAGTGGTGGTACATAAGAGCGTGAGAGTGGCCGGAAACAAGATTGATGAGGCGATCACCAACTATATGAGAAAAAAGCACAATTTGTATGTAGGGGAAACTTCAGCAGAAGATGTGAAGCTAAAAATCGGATCTGCAGTGGCCTTGCCGGCGGTGGAGACGATGGAAGTAAAGGGGCGGGATACGGTAACCGGACTGCCTAAAGCGGTGCCGATTACCTCAACTGAGATTACGGAGGCGATACTTCCGGTACTAATTCAGATTATCGGGGCAGCTAAGGGAGTCTTAGAAGAAACACCGCCTGAACTGGCTTCTGACATAATCGATAAGGGAATTGTGATGAGCGGAGGAACTTCGATGCTGAGAAACTTTGATAGGCTGATGACAGAGATTACCGGAGTGCCGTGTCATGTGGCTGAGGATCCGCTTTTGAGTGTAGTGAGAGGTACGGGGGTGGCAATTGAGAACCTGGATTTGTATAAAAAGAGCATCACCAGACGATAGTCGGGTTTGAGGAAGTGTAGTAACGATCCAGGTGTGGAGGTCGGAATCATAAAATTGCGGATCAAGGTTTTTTGAAGATATTCCGATGTGGTGGGTTTTTTCGGGCCCAAAGGGATTTTCCGGATAGGACATACAAGCATTTTATATCAGATTTTCGAACACACGAATCCTTACCCTGCTTTCGAGCCACTGTCTGAGCAGTAATTAGTGGGAAATGAGATGGCTGTGAGATGCCTTTACAAGGGTTGCTTTCAGGGCTTCAGTTTGAATTCGGTACCTGCCGGTGTTGCAGTGTATGCAATCTCCACTTAGACAACCTACAGCACAACCAGTCAAAGGACCAAACCTATGCTTATTCTTATCAGCGTTGTTTTGCTGGGATGATTCCGATTTGGATTCAGGGGTCACATCATTTCACCCCCTTTCTCGATTTTTATAAAAAAAAGCCCCCTTGGGGGCTTGAAAGCCTTACTCCGTTTGAACGGATGGAGCATTGTATTGCCATTATACCCCCGAAGACAAGTTCTTGGGGGGTAGAACAAAAAACCGCCCCTTAAGGGGACGGCTTTTTGTTGATTCCGAAGTGTTACTTTAGTTCAACAGTAGCACCAGCGGCGGTTAATTTGGCTTGAGCTTCAGCAGCTGCGGCCTTGTTAACGTTTTCTGCGACAATTGCGCCTGGCTTTTCAGACAGGTCCTTGGCTTCTTTCAATCCTAAATTAGGATTGATTTCTCTTAAAGCCTTGATGACAGCAATTTTAGTTGCTCCGCCGTCTTTCAGAACGACAGTAAAGGAAGATTGTTCCTCGGCTGGTTCTCCAGCTGCGGGAGCGGCTCCGGCGGCAGCGGCGGCAACTGCGGCTACGGGAGCTGCAGCGGTGACACCAAATTTTTCTTCCAAAGCTTTGACGAGTTCAGAAAGCTCCAAAACGGACAGCTTTTCGATCTCTTCGATTAGTTTAGTAGTATTTGCAGACATGATTTATGATGTCACCTCCTTTTAAATTGATTATTTAGATTTAGATGCTTTTACAGCATCCAGGGTGCGAACTAACTTAGAAATATTCCAGTTGAGGTTGTAGGCCAGATTGAAGAGGGGGGACTTAAGGGTGGAAACGGCTTTGCCGATCAGGGTTTCTTTAGACGGCAAAGTAGCCAGGGATTTTATTTCTTCAAAAGATAATATTTTGCCGTCCAGAAAACCCAGCTTGAAAGTGAGAACGGAATTCTTTTTACTAAAATCAGCAACGGCTTTGATGGCCGAAACCTCGTCAGTTAAAGAGAAGACGAAGGCTGACAAGCCCTCTAATTTGACCGGAAGCTCATAACCTTTGGCCTTTAAAGCCAAAGAAAACAAGGTGTTTTTGGTGACAACCATTTTACCGCCGGCGTTTCTGACATTTCGGCGCAGTTCGGTGCTTTGGGAAACCTTAAGTCCTTTGTAATCGATGACAGCTACAGATTTAGAATCGGAAATCAGTTTTTCCAGTTGAGTGACAGAGGCGATTTTAGCGGGATTGAGTTTTTTGGGTGACATATATTTCCTCGGGATGACTTATTGAATGCATCCGGTCTTAGGACAACTGAGCGATTATACCACTATTATTTTGTTGGGGGAAGCAAATCATAGTTGTCTGGCCCCTCATACCATTCCCAGTCTTTGCAACCAGGACCAGCGGCAATAGTGATACCGGCCCATTCGACTTGGCGAGTAAAGTGTCGGTTGGCATCCAGCTTTTGGACTATTGTTTCCGTTCTACCACAATGATATGGCCCTGCACCCCATTTTTTCATCTGAGATGAGTCAGTGGTAAAGCCCAGAGTTAGTACACCTTCAGTCAAACTTAATCCAACCTGAGGCTCGTGGGAAAATTTTTGTCGAAAATCCTGCTTTGTTTTTTCCACTAATGCTGCTCCTCCTCCTAAAGCTGAGCCCAAAATGGATATGGCTAGAACGGTTCGCCACCAATGCTTTCTCAACCAGTCTTTACAGTTAATTATTGCTTCCGATTCGGAATGAGCCATAGAAGTATTATCTCATAGTATTCTAAAAATTCAATCGAAGAGTCGTCAGATGAGTGTTGTGAAATCAAATCGTGAGTTTGATAGCGGGTGACATGGTGGACTTGATGACGATTTTTTTGACTTGGCCTTCAGGCAGAACGCCGATGATGGCTTGGATATTCTTACTCAATTCTTCCGGTTTCTGGTTCAGTTTGCCGACGATGGTGTGAATGATGGGGGCGGACTTTTCAGTTTTAATGGCGGTGGAAATGCTGCTGGCCATTTTTTTGGCGACAGCCTCAGGATTTTCAACCACAGTGCCGTTTTTGGGGTTGGGCATCAATCCTTTAGGACCCAAGGTTTTGGCCAGTTTTACGAGTTTTGGCATTTGAGCCGGAGAAGCCAGAAGAACATCAAAGTTGACGGTACCTTTTTCAATCAAAGCGACGGTGGCGTCGTCAGCGATGGCAATTTTTCTGGTTTTGCCGGTGGAGTAGGGTAATTCGACTGTTTGGGAGAAGCCTGGGGTTTTTAGGGTGATATGCAGTTCAACTGTGGGAACAAATTTAGTAAGTGAAGTCTTTTGTAAAAGATCCAGAGCCTGGGAGATGGTGTAGGTGTTTTCGGAGTTGATTAAAGATTTGGCAGTTTTATAGGCGGAGGAGCGGTGATGAACTTTCTTGGTGGATTTCGGGGCTTCGGCGGTTGGTTCAGGAGCCGAGGTTTCCTGTTTGGCCTGAAGAGTTTCATATTCAATTAGGGATTCGGAGGCAGTGTCTACCACTCTTTGACCACCCTTGAGTCCGGGAGCTTTAGCTGATTTGCCTTCACGAAGACGCTTCTGTTCCAATTGAATAGCGCGTTTGGCTTTGGCTTCGGTTTCGTTCTCGGAGCCTAGTACGGTGAGTCTTTTTTTACCCATAAGTTTCGATCTTTTGGATCTGCCTCGACAGAAACGAATATCTCAGCGAGGTAGAGGTATTATACAGCATAATTTTTCTAGTGAAAATACCTGGTTATAAAGTATTGGGGATCTGAGTAATTTGAAAACACCTAGGTCGAATATTTCTGATTCATTAACAATACGAATATATATCTATTGATACAGATTGAAATAGCGGTGGCGATCATTTGATGGGAGATTTGAATTGCGGATATTGTTAATCGGAGAGGATTGCGTGGACTGCTCTTAAGTAGGAGTAACCCGGGATTTCTTTTTTGGGGTGAGACCTGAGGGTGTTTGAAATTAATGAACCTGAGTGATGCGGAACGTTGTTGACTCGAGCAAGGCCTCTATCTGAGGAAGATTGCGGAGCGGTGATAGCTTCCAATACTTCGGTGGCCAGTTTGGCTGCATCCATCTCGGCTACTGCCTGGCAGAGCAGAAAAATGCGCTCGAAGCTTGAGGGAATGGGAACGTCATTCTGGCCACTTTTAAGACGAAGTGCCTGCTTAATCTCTGCGGGCAAACCGATTGGCCAGTTGGCCGGTTCGACTTGAGTGGCCAGAAACTCAAAAGCTTGTTCGGGGGTCTTTTGGTAGGGAAGCCAGGCTGATTGATCATTTCTGGCCAAGGAGAGGACGGCTTGGACTTCATGTCTGGAGGGTATTTGGGAGAGAGCTTTTGGCAAACTTTCGGTATCGATTTGAGTGACTGTGGGAGTGTCTGGTGATTTGGCCAGACAGAGGGCTACTGCGGTTACCAATTCGGTATCCGGAGGGGTGAGTATGAAGTGAAGTTGGTCTTTGGGATCGGGACCCAGAGAGGTGTGAATGTCCTCTTTGGCGATTATTTCGGCAGCTTCGACTGACTGATTCAGACTTAATCTGCGTCTGGCGGTACGGATGGCGGCAATCAGAGCCAAAGTGGTGGAAAGAGTGAGATCTAACCGGTCGGCCAGGTCTGCAGCCGGGGGAAGAGTCTGCTGGGTTTGAGTGGGAGGCGTTCCCTTCAAAGCTGCCCGATCAGCTTCCGGGGTTTTGCCATCAACCAAAGAGGGGGTGAAATCCGTTTCGAATACTTGGCCGTTGGGTAGCCTGACGTGCAGATTAACGTGACCCCAGTTTTCCCAGAGGCTGTCTTGGAATCTGGTGACAGCATTTACCGACTGAGGGACAACGTCTATTCCCAGGGATGAGAAAAATTCATCCACTGTGGAGGCCGCTACGCTGCAAGGAAAGCCGTTTTCGGTTTGAGCTGACATCCACTCCAGTGATGACTGATTGGAGGCTAAATCCGGAAGCTTAAGTTGGTAATAGGAATGTTCTTTATAATAAGCTTTAAGCTGAGTGAAGTGATCTTTAATGATACTTGACTGTTCTTCGGCCAGACTGGTTTTCTGCAGGCGTTGAGACAGGGACAGGTAGATTGCCGATAATTCGCGGCTGGGGGCAATCTGGGAAAATGTCCGTTCTATTTCTGTCTGGTCGGGGGTTAAAGAATATCCGGTTGTTTGGCCTACATAAGTTAAAGCTCCGGTACTGTGTTTTTGGCTGTCGGGATTTCTGGTTAAAACCAGAATGTAAGGTTGGGGCTTAACCATTTCTATTGCGCCTAAGTCGGTTTGGGTAGCCGAGAGAGAGGAGCCTTCGACAAATAACTGGGAGATAGACCAGCCGGCGGGAGGGACTATATTTTTATTCGGAGTCGGCGAAGCTGATTTGAGAACCAGCTGTTTTGGATCGACGTTAAGTTTGAGTTGGTTAAAAGAGGGGACGAATCTAACGGCCGGAGGAAGAGCGGTAGGATTTTGCACTTGGCCGTGGGTAATTTCCATGGGAATCATTAGTTTTTGGTTTCCCTGATCAGGCAATTGAAGGGAGGTTGGTAAAAAAAGGATATCGTAAAGTTTTTTCCAGGGAGGAGTTTGGGTTTCGGAGTTTTCGACTGAGATGGAGGCTGTTTCCGGTAGTTCTGGAGCTTGGATTTCAAAAAGTTGGTTAACCGTGTCCCAGGCTTGATAGATAAATGAGAAGGCTTCGGGGTAGGTTTCGGATATTTTAAGGCTTCCGAAAAAAGCTGCGGCGCAAACCCCGGCAATTCTGGTGAGATACACGGCAGTTGTTTCAAGGTCACTAAGAAGCCGACCTTTATGTCTTCTCAGGCCAAAAGCTTCATAGGTAGTGGGTGTTTCGTGGGGCCAGAGTTTTTTGAGTTTCTGAACAATTTGTTCCAGTGAGGCCGGTTGGGGACCGACTTTTAGATCGGCTTTTTCTAAAGCGGCGTCGATTATTTTAGGCACCAGAACCGAGTTGTCGTAGCAATCAATTTCTTGGGATTTGGGTGTGGTTAGGGAGTAGAATTTGGCGAGCCGGTCGGAGGATGAGAAGGGCGGGTTGTCCGAGAAGGCGAAATCGGTGTTGCGATCGCTGACTGAAAAGGCCGAAGTCAGAATATCCTGAGCGGCAAATTTCAGAAGATGCTGGAACGAGTTTGGGTTTTGACGAACAGCATCGAATAGGAGATCTCTGAATTCATAGAAACGAAGATGGTTAATCCATCTTAAACTGGGCAGCTGAGCCAGTTGTAACAGATTAGTATCTGAAAGACGATTAAGGTATGCGTGGTTAGTCGTCCGGGCTTTGGCAGGTAAATTCGGATCGGCAGAAAACAAGTCGATTAGCTTTTCAATGGTTGACCTGACGGTTTGGGGCGATGCCGGAAGATGGGGCGGAAGATTTTCTGCAAATTGGTCAAAAACAGAACCCCACTTCTGGGTGAAATTACGAGCGGCTGATTCCTTTTGCCGGGACAGGTTTTCTCTGGCAGATCTGACAGCAATCGGATCGGGTGGCTCGAGCAGGCCGTGTTTGCCCAGAACTGCAATTCTGGGAGAACGGAGGCTTTTTTCCAGAGCGGAGACACTGCCTGCCAGTCGATTGCAGGTTTCGATATGGTCACAGGAGGGCAGATTGAGAATCAGCGGTTGGTAAGAAAAGGGTTCCGGGGGTGAGAAAAGATCCGGGCGGGTGGAAAGTATTCTATACGGGGCGATGTCTTTATACGTTTCCTGAGGAAAATGTAAGTTTATGGTTGTGATAGTTGAGAGTTTTTTTACTAGGCGTGCAAGGTCAGGGTGGTCGACGAGCTGGTTATTGTTAATAATTTCCAGCAGTCCTATGGCAGTTGATTCAGGTTTAGGCCTAAAAAAATCAGAATTTAAGGTTTCATAAATCATGCTGGGATACACTCTGTCAATTTCGGACAGGAAAAATATGCCCTTTTTGGCTATACCGGGAAAGCGGTCATATCCGGCAAGGGTGCGGTATTTTTGTTGGGGGTGGCCAGGATCCCAGCCTGTTTCGAGTGGTCTTTGGTAGATGGAATTTGCGTCGTTGGGATTTAGGAATTCCGGAGACGAGTGAGTTAAGAGGTTGTTAGAGACAAAGTTTTGAGCGATTTTGTCACCTTGAGCCAGGCGTCCATCCCCGGTGGTTGAATAGGATCTTTCCGCACCAGAAAACAACAACAAAGCGATGTCTGTAGCCGGGTTGGTGGATGGAGGATTTGGGAGGTCGTGGTTTAAACAAAGGATGCTAACGGCCCGCATCTGTTTGAAGAGAATTTCAGCAAGCAGACCTTCTTCTATAGTAAGATTTTGGGATTGTTGTACAGATACGTATTGAAGATTCTTTCTGATAAATTGTTCAATGCGGCGGGTTTGATTTGTGTTCATCCATTTTTCCAGTTTTTCCAAAGTGTCGGTGTTTAAAAATTCAGGAGTCAGGGGTTTGGGGGCTATTTCTTTACCGGTTGAGGCAGACTCTGTATCCATACCGGGATTATTTTAGCTGATGTATGATGTGAAGACATGAGGCAGAACTCGATCGGTACCTGGATTCTGAAGTTTGTTTTTTGGACTCTGCATTTAGGATTTGTAATTTGGGTATGGAAGGTGCCACAGATTTCCGGAGGGGTGTATATGGCAAACGGAAAATTGTATGACCCCAATTTGGCAAGCTGGGGATTTAAGTCGGGTGCGGCTTTTTTGGGGATGTTTGGAGCTTTTCAGGTGGCGAAATTCAGATGGATGTGGGGACTGGGCGTTTTGGGGGTAAACATTCTTTTGATGGTCTGTTATTGGATGTTTATGCTGTCCTGGGGAGAATGACTGTGGTAAGGCTGGCGACTTTGGAAGGGCGGATATTGTGGGGTATGAATGTGGATTAGTAAAGATGTTAGGATATAATATTGCGATGGCAAATTCCGAAAAAAGAGACAGAATAAGCAGAATCGAGGCGCTACAAGAGTTGTGGCAACATTCCCGGAGAGTAGGAAAGCTGGCGGTGACTTTGGGGGGCAAATTTAGTTTGAAAAAGGGCGAATTGGAAGTTTTGGAGAGAGCGGCAAAGTTGCACGATGTGGGAAAGTTATTGATGATTAGACTGGTGTCCGGCAATGGCAGTTTAACCGCAAAAGAGAGAGAAAAACTTAGATATCATCCGGCCCTGGGAGTGTTACTGGTAGGACTATGGTTAGGTTCGACCGGAAGAGAGGTTGTAATGCAGCACCATGAACAACCAAACGGTTTAGGTTACCCGCGCGGTTTACGAGAAGATCAAATACACCCACTTGCAGGAATACTTGCAGTGGCAGACCATTATGATGCATTGGCTAGCGACCGGTGTTATCGAAAGCGATTTAAGTTATCCAAGGTGATACAAATGTTAGAGGACGAAGCGGCACTGGGAATTTTAAACCCAGGGGTGGTGGAAAAAGCGGTTAAGCTGTGGGGAAACGGAGTTAGATAACCTTAACGCCCATTGATCTAGCGGTTCCGGATACGGATTTGATGGCGGCTTCCAGGGTGTCACAGTTCATATCTCCCAATTTCTTTTGGGCAATTTCTTTGATTTGTTCCTGGGTGATATTGCCGGCAGTTTCCCGACCCGGTTTTTTGGCGGCCAATTCAAGCCCTAAAGCCTTTTTGATCAAAGCGGAAACCGGTGGAAGTTTGGTGACAAAAGTGAAGCTGCGATCTTCATAGACGGTGATAACAGCCGGAATAATGTCACCTTTCTGATCCTTGGTTTTGTCATTGTATTGTTTGACAAAATCCATGATGGCAATACCGTGCTGACCTAAAGCCGGACCTACCGGAGGAGCAGGGGTAGCGGAACCTGCCGGAAGGTTTAACTTTAAAACGACTTTAACTTTTTTGGGTGCCATAGTGTTTAAGGAAGGGTAATTGACGACATATAAGAGCAAGTTCCATTTTTGGTTACTTCAGTTTTCAGGGTTTGGGGCGAGAGAGGGTGTCCAGGTTGTTTGGAGGCACAAAAAAAATTATTTAGGACTTTTAGAGGGAGAGCTTCTAAATCATATTGATGTCCATTAAACATACATCCTTCACATTGAGCGGAGACGAATTTGGATAGTTCGAGTAGGGTTGGCATGGGCTTAGATTATATACTAAATCTATTCGTCTGATTACGATGGTCTTCTGTCGACGTCTGTGGGATCTGTCTTTTAAAAGCACATCGGTTACAATTTTGACTTAGGTGTTTCTTAAGTTGCTCTGGCGTTTGAGGCCTGTTTGATCTAGGAGAACCGCAGAACTCCGGGCGACCGGTGGTTTCTGGAGTGTAACTACAATCTGAGCAAACGGTTTCTGTGTAGGCCATAGTATTCTAGATCTTTTTAACTTGCAGGAAATCTAACTCTACCGGGGTTTCGCGGCCAAAGATGGAGACCAGGACGCGAAGCTTACCTGAGGCTTCATCAATGCTTTCGATTGAACCCAGGAAGTCGGCAAAGGGACCATCGGTAATTTTGACGGCTTCACCAACACTGAAGTTGGCTTTGTACTTGGGAGCTCCGATGGAAGCAAATTGCATGATGGCTTCAACTTCGGTGGTGGAGAGGGGGGTGGGTTTGCTACCAACGCCGACAAATCCGGTAACACCGGCGGTGGTTCTGACTACCAGCCAGGAATCATCGTCCAACAGCATTTTGACCAGCAGATATCCGGGAAAGATTTTTTCCTTGACCGAAGATTTTTTGCCGTGCCTGATTTGGATCTTGTCCTGAGTGGGGATGAGAACTTCAAAAACTTTGTCGGTGTGACCCAGGGTAGAGACTCTTTGGCGCAGGGTTTCGGCAACCCGGGCCTCGTGGCCGGAGTAGGTATGGACGACATACCAATGAGCTTTCTTGCCTTCAGGAAGATTTTTTTCCTCACTGATGATGATATGTCCCGGGATGACTTTTGAACCTAAACCTCTTTCAGTGACACTGCTGGCCGGAGCCGGAGTGTTGGTGACAGGCGGGGTTTGAGCTGAAGTATCGGATTGAGGATCAAAAATTGAATCTGGCATATTATTGGGTGGTAACTAGTTTTAACAAGTTGGTAAAAACAAAATCTAAACCTCCGACATAGGCTCCTACAAAAAGAGAAATGCCGAGAACTATGATGGTCAGATTAATGGTTTGCTGGCGGGTGGGCCAGGTGACCAATTTTAGTTCAGAGACGGTATCTTTAAAATAAGAGACAAGATTCATTGGATGATTGTACCAACAAAAAAGAGTCTTAGCGACTCGTGTCAAGGATTGTAGCACTTAAAACGGGGGGATTCAATATTCAAACTGCTAGGGCTGGGGAGGGGGTAGTTTGTTCGGGGTGATCGGGTTGGGGCGGATCGGCAACTGCTTTTTGTGTGACCGGAAGTTCTTTTTTGATGCGGTTGGCCACTTCTTCAATGCTGAACGGAACAGCTCCCGTTTCGGAAGCTCGGTCTGGGCAATCGATAAATTTCCAGACTCCGGCTGCGGCACAGTACAGGGTGTCTTTTGAACCTTTTGATCTAAGATACGGACAAACTCTGATACAGGGACGTTCGTCAATTAAAACATCGGGATCGGCCTCAATAACCGGAATTTGCGGAAATATAGGACAACTGGCTATTCTGAACAGACCGATCGCCCTCATAGCATCTGCGTTGCTGGTTTGAAGAGTTTTAAGGTAGGCTTCGGTAATTTGGGCGGGTGGGAATTGGGCAATCATCTTTAATTCAAGATGCAAGTTGCGAAGTTGCTCTTCTGAGGCCATTTGATCGGATGATATTGCCTGATGATCACAATGTCAATTGGGTTGCATTTGCAGCTGAGACCACCAGTTGGAGAGCCAAGCGAAGGCGGTGATTTCGGTAAGGGAAGACTGGGTGAATGTTTCCGTAAAGGTGACGGCGGGTGGAGCGCTGATGGTTTTTTCGACGTGGGGGCCGAAAGATTTACCACAGTGGGGACACGGGTCGTGGCCAAAAGTGAGAACGGTACCAATTTCCCGGCAACAAAGCGGACATCCTATGCAAAATACTTCCTGACCGATATGGAAATCGTAGGAGGCGGAAGTGGAAACGTAGACTGAGTTTGATTCCCCGCATCCGGAACCGGAAAAATCCATTGATTGACCTGAGATACTTACCATCTGGGTTTCGGCCTGAGCCCCAACCCGGTGCGGGGAGACGTCTTTAGCTAAATCAGCCTGAATGGCGATGGCAACCGGAATCATGTCTTGAGTGAGCTTTTGGCAACGGTTTTTAATTTCTCCGGAGTTGATTTGGCCCCAGACTTCGTCTGGTAAGTCGATCCAACGTTGAGCCAGTTTGCAAAGGTCTGTTGGGGAAGATGACGTAACGGAAAGAGGGGTCATGGCGGCGTCCTGGTTATGCAGGGGGGGGAGGTTTTTGGTGTCTGAAATGAGGGCAAATTGGTTAAGTCTGGCTTCGGTTTTTTGGGGGGATTCGTGGCGAAGCGGAATTCCGTAGGCGTCAAAAGTAACGGCGCCGTTTTGGTTTTTGACAAAATACAAATCGAGCCGGCCTTCAGGAAAATTGCTGGCCGGGCTGACCAGAATTACCAGTCGGTGTCGGTTGTCAGGGGTGCTTTGAATATGTCTTTCCAGATCCAGGGCAGCCAGAGAAGCATCAAAATCCGGTTTTTTAGTACTCAGGTTTTGGGGCAGACGGTTAAACCACCAGATGCGATTCGGATCAATGTCTTTGTTAGTAGAAGCGGCTTCTACATTGAGCGAGGCGACGTCTGAGCTAACTTCTTCAAGAGGGGACGATCGGTATAGGGAAACGTCGAGAGCGACGCGGGATTCGTTTGACATAGATTTTCCTGCTCGGGAACAGTGAACCATTAGTTTTCTGACTTTACAGTTGCGGCACAGTGGAGGAATTTCACCTCACTTCCTGAAACATGGTTTGGGGACTATATTTGCGGATTCGGGGTAGAATGTCAAGAAGAAAATGAACGCAGAAAACAGCCGTTATTTGCTATGTTGTTGCGGAAGTAAGCTGAAATGTCCGACTTCGGTTCTGATAACCAGCATCTGGAAAGATGACGGACTGTGTACAGCTAACTGTCAAAGAAAAATCGACCAGGGATGGGTAGGCGAAGTTGAGCCGGTGGAAATACTACCAAACAGTGAAGGGAAGGAAGTGGCGGTGTGTGTTTTTGGAAGAATGTATGTTTTGGAGTGGAAAACTATTGGGTTTTGCGGTCTGCTGCCAGAAGAGGTTTTAGAACCCGGGCAAGTTTTGCCGGATCGTGACGGATGCGATACAGTGTCGGAGTGATGCTGAAGACGTCTGCTTTAACAGGGGTAATATCGGATTTGATAAGTTCCTGAAGCTGAGAGTCGGTCCAGCCCAGAAAGTGTGAATGTTCGGCGGCGTAAGTGTCGGCTACTTTGGGATACTTGGTATCAAATTGATTTTCGGTAAGATGGGGACAGATAAAATAATCAAACGGATGTTTGAGCTTAGTGTATTTTTGGAAAAGTCGAAGAAAATCGGCAGGTGAGAAACGATGAGTCTGGTTGCGGTTGGAAACCAAATTACTAACAAAAATGGTGGTGGCCTTTGAGGACTTTAAGGCCGAAGTGATGCCGGTGGGAAGAAGATTACTGATAACCGATCCGTAGATACTGCCGGGGCTGTAAATGATGTGAGTAGCCTCCTGGATGGCGGTGACGGCTTGTTTGGTTGCTTTAACCGGGCGATCCAGCCAAATGTGAGTGATGACATTGGTGGAGAGGGACTGTTTGTCCAATTCATGTTCGCCGCAGAAAGTGTTGCCCAGCGAAGTGCTAAAACACAAATTGGCTGGTTCTGAGGTAATGGGAATGGCAGTACCCTGGAAGTGGATACCCAACAGTTGTTCTAAGTGGGATTGAACTTTTATAAAATCACCGTGGTATTTTTCCAGGAGAGCGTAGTAGATGGTGTAGCCGAGGTTACGGTTGCGGCCGTCGGTAAAGCTGACCAGGTCAATAAAAGATGAGACCTGTTCCAGATGATTTTGCTTGTCAGAAACCAAAGCCAGCAGGTTTCTAAGTAAGTCGGAAATGGCAATTACCCGGTCTCGTTCATCGCTTCTGATAACACCGGTTTTACCGCCGCTGTCAGTGGAGGCTGAGACGGCTGAAATGTCAGTAAATCCAGCCATGGCCAGGGATTTGAGGATGGTAGGGGATCCGGTGCCGCCGCCTATAGTGACAATTTTAGTAGTTTTCATTCAAAATCAGGGTTTGTTGCCTAAGACAAATCTAAGCGTTTCTTTCTTTTCTGCTTGGAATTCTGGCTTCTTCATAATTCTGAGCGCATTTTGGCGATGCCTTTCGGCGCTTTTTTCGTCACCTCTCAACTCCGCTTCCAGAGCCATACCAAGCTCTAACTGAGCTTTTTCTTCTGCCGTGGAGGGAGGCGCTAAGAATTCGCTTCTCATAATGGTGATGATACTACTTGGAATCAACTTTGGGGGTGGTTGAGTGGGAGTCGGTGGTAGTAGTACCCAGGACTTTTAAGTTTTGACGACGATTGTTTAGAGTTAGGGCGGTGTATGAGATGACGATAGTTAAGGCCAGAAGTGAAACCATGGCCAGGCTAAAAGAGGCGCGGTGAATCAGCCGCCAGTCAGATGAGCGCATATAGAATTTAGGCTGAGGGAAATCTTCGTACATGCGGTGATATTATATACCCAGGGTGAAATATGTTAGGAAAAAGAATAAAACTGGCGGTTGAACATGAGTGGGACTTTTTAGGATCAAAACAAAGCTATCGAAAGCTGGGGCAAGGTCTGCCGGTAGTTTTGTTGCACGGATCGATGGTGGCTGACCCCTGGGACGGATTTGAAAAACGGCTGGCGGAGCATTTTGAAGTGTATGTGCCGGATTTGCCAGGTTTCGGGGCTTCGGATGCGATTGAAGGCCGGGTGCATGACACACAATTTTTTTCTGAGGCTTTAGCTGAGTTTTTGAAACACAGTAAATTGGAGCAGGCGCCAATAATCGCTTTTTCTCTGGGGGCGGTGGTAGCAGTGAAGACGGCATCGGGCGGAGGGACTTTGGGAAAGCTAATACTGGTGGGGCTACCCATCAGACTTGAAAGTAAACTATTGGATCAAATTTGCCGGATGCCGCTTATTGCCAGACGGGTACTGGCAACTGATGAACTAACCCGAGGAGGCGTACTTCTGGCAATACTAAAAGACGTAATCGGGATTACGGAAGCTAAATTTTTGCCGAAATATTTAAATTTGCTGCGCACAACCGACGTGCGGGCGATGGTGGACACGGATCTGATTTCAGAAGTGGAGAAAGAGTTGCCGTGGTATTTAAACCGGATAACTAATCCGGTTTGGTTTGTCTACGGAGAACATGACAAGCTGAAAAACGGAGCCGAGAAGTGGCTACAACGGCGGATAATGGTGGTTAAGGGAGCCGGGCATGATGTATTTATCGGGCGGCCCGAGGCCACTCTGACACTAATTAGAAGGATTTTGGAAAAACAACAAAGTCTTTGGGACAAAATCAGGAGGTGGTGGAATGGGGCGTAAAGTTTTTATTGCAATATTGATTTTGGGATTTTTGGTGTGGGTGCATACCCGGGGGTTTGTAGTCGGGGATGAGGGATATTTATTAAATGCCGGAGCCCGGATGATGGATGGTCAATGGCCGTATCGGGATTTTCAATTTGTGTATCAGCCATTAACGGCTTATTTAAATTTTTTGGCGTTTAAGTTTTGGGGAGTAAGTATTTTGTCGTCGCGGGTAATGGCGATTTTAGTCAGCGGTCTGGGAGTCGTGGCAATTTTTAAAATATTTGGACAAACCAAGTGGGGGATAGCGGTAGTGGTGAGTTACTTACTGTGGGGTCCGGGACAAATTAATTTTTTGGCCCCGACAATGATTTGTTTGGCGTTGGGACTATGGCATGTGTGGGGGCTTAAAAATGGAAAATGGATGCTGGTTGGAGTAACAGCCGGACTGGTAATTCTGACTAAACAAAATTTCGGACTGGCCATTTTGTTACTTGATTTGTTCTATATAAAAAGGTTTGTAACAGGCTATTTCTACGGTTTATTGGGTATTATTCTTGCGCATAGTGTAATTCTTTTTTTGACCGGTTCAATGATGATGTACCTGGTTGAATTGTATGAAACGACAGTAGTTAAAATCGGACTGAAAGGAATCTTTACCACCGCCTGGCCATGGGAGTATCCGCAACCATTAATTATCAAATTGGTTAAGACAGCAATCTATGCAGTTCCGGCTATTTTGGCGGTTAAGGAACTTAGAAACGACAAAGTATTGGCATTGTTGGTATTGGCATTTTACGGACTGAGCATTAGACCGACCACTGACTGGATCCATCTGACCCCCTTACTGGCAATCAGCGGCCTTTTAATTTCTGGGAAATACAGAACGTGGTTTATGGCTGGTTGGATTGCTGCTGGAGTATTGGTTTTGGGGTACGGAGGATATTACAAGTGGGGGAAACCGATTGTTGAGCAAACGGTGGTTTGGAAAATCGGGTTAGAAGTTCCGGAGCTGGCCAGTGAGAAATATGTTTTTATTTATAGCTACAGCCCGGGATGGTATGTAGTGTTGGGGAAACAAAATCCAACCCCTTACGACTATCTGCATTCAGGAATATTGGACACCAAAATTGAGAGGAGAGTAATCGGTGAATTGCTGGTTAATAAAGTTCAATACGTACTGGCTGACGGGCAATTGGAGGCTGATAGATCAAGGATTGCCGAGTTTGTGGTAGCCAATTACAGTAAAGTAGCGGTGGTTGAGAATCTGACACTATGGAAATCAAATTCAGTTTTGTATGCACTGGAAACGGGGACTAATAGTAGGTGAGTAGGGAGTAAGCCTTGCGGGAATCTTGCGTTAATTATGCGGGAAAAGTTATTTTTGAGCAACAAGAAAAGCGATGATACTGAGAATGTAGACGCTAAGCCAGAGAGTAGTAAAAATGACCAGTTTTACGGCTTTTTTTGGTTGCTTGCTGTCCCAAAAAAGTAAAAATGCCTGACCTAAAAACATCAAAGAAGTGATGACAGCCGAAACGATGAATAACGACAAAAATAAGGCCGGTCCGAGAATGCTGGGTGAAGATCCAAACCAATGGTTACCGTTTAGCATGATCGATCCGATTAAAAGACAGTAGACAAAGATTCCGGTTGCCTGCAGGAAAGCGGTAAATTCCAAAGAAAGTTTACTTAGCACTAGATTATTATACACGCCTTGGGAAGGTGGAGTTTAGAATGAGGGTTGGAATTCAATTTCGGGTTTAATCTGTTGGAATTTAATGGTGGGTTGGGGTGTGGGAGTGGGAGTAATGATTAGTGGTTTTATGGGAAGTTTCGGATTAACTAATTTCCAGGTTGGTTTGGGAGTGGGTTGGGGTGTGGTGGTGGGGGTAGCAGAAGGGGCAATGGTAGAAGATGGGGTGGCTGGAGCAGGAGTTTCGCTGGGTGAAGGAGTGACAGTAGGAGTAGTTTCGGTCTGGGCGGAAAGAACTTGTTTTTGACGGGTGCCAAAGTAGTATGCGGCGGCAACGACTCCGACCAAGAGTAAGGTAATGGCGATGCCGGAGATAAAAAACTTAGCAGATCCAGAGGAGGTTTTGGGAGTCGGAGTGAGGGTATTGTCTTCCACTAGTTTCGGATAATAGTCTCAAATAAATCGCATGTCAATCCTGGTTTAATTGTCACCATCTCCTTCCTATGTCCTATAGGATGGTATAATGCTCAAATCATGTTTGATAAAGAAATTGGTGATAAGTATGGTCCGAAGAATGAGCCATATTTGGGGGCTAGAGTATTGGCTTTGCTACCCAGGTTGATCGGTAAAAGAGGCGAGTTTGTAGTTGGATTATTTTCATATCTGAGGTGGGTGGATGACTTGATGGATGAGGGGAAGCAACCTACCAAGTCTAAGCTCGAATTTATGGAGCGGCAAATGGTGCTGGCAACCGGGATTGATGAAATTAAGCCAGCAAACCCCGAACCAGAAGAAGAATTTTTTTCCAATCTTCCGTGGAACGTAGTGCCCAGGGAAACTCGTCACAGAGTTCAGATGATTTTGGGGTCTGTGATTGATGACGTAAATAATCAAGGATTCAAGGTTAGAACAGATCGAGAAATAAGGCATTACAACTGGAGGACAATGTGGCCAATTATGGACGGGTTATTTCTGGTTTTAAATGGAAAACCTGCAAAGCCAGGAGTTCAGGTTATGAGGTTTTTGGATGCTTGTGTCAGGATAGGGAGCCTGGAGGGTTTGGGTGACGATTTGTCCCAGGAGGTAATAAAGCTGCCTGTGGAGTTTGAGAGAGAGACTGCAGTAACAAAGCAATCGGTGCTAGAAAAATTAGATGAGAAGTGGTTTTCCGCAGAGAAAAAAAGAAACCTGAATGAGATTGCGGTCAATGCGTTGGGATTTTTGAAATTAGATATTCCGGCGTGGCAGAAATTGTTGTGTCTTGGCTATGCTGCTGAAATTTTGGTAACTAAGAGCTTGGGAGTTAGTCTAAAAAAAGCAATCCAAGGAGCTGTATCCGAAACGGTAGATGTTGGAAATTTGAATGAGACAGAAGCCATATAGACGAGATCGAAAAAGTAATGCTGAGGCGGTTTTAGGAATAGAGATTTGGCCAAGATTTGAGTGAGGATTTACTGCGCTGTTAGCTCATGTCCTATAGTTTGACTTTATAAGGAAAAATGCTTATAATGCCGCCATATTTGTTGCGGGAAGCCTATGAAAATACCGGCGGATTTATCGAGAGCTTTGACGGGATTTAGGCGGGTTTTTACAGGCGTTAATAAACAAAGCAAAACCAGGATAAATGACAGGGAAAAGATAACGGTAATTTTGACCGGGTTCGGGGGAAAGGATGTTTTGGGAAATTGGTCCGGGGAAACGGCCCCTTTCTTAAAGGAAATGAAAGATCTTTTGGACGTAAGAAATAAAGTGCGATTGTGCAATTTGGCATATGAAGGAGAACTGTACGGAAGCCGGGTTTTGGTAGCGGCAACCGGAATGGCTAAAGTGAAGACCACGGCCTGTTTATCAGAGATTCTGCATGTTTATGATAAGAAAATAAGAGAGGTTATTTTGGTCGGGATTGCCGGCATAACCCCAATGAAGGGCGGGATTTTAGATAGTTTGGGAAAGGTGCGAAAGTCGGAG
This sequence comes from Candidatus Amesbacteria bacterium RIFOXYB1_FULL_44_23, assembly GCA_001773775.1. Lineage (GTDB taxonomy): Bacteria > Patescibacteriota > Microgenomatia > CAZETR01 > Amesbacteraceae > MEXR01. The sequence continues at coordinate 19,779 of MEXR01000032.1, forward strand.
CCGGCCATGTTGGGTGATGTTTGCGTCAGCTTTCTGGCAGTGGATTACGATTTGCAGCATTATGGTGCCGATTGCGGCAGATCGAGTTTGCCGGAACCTAAATTTTGGGATCAAAAAAGCACATTTCAGGCTAAGTTCATAAAGGGAGATAAGAAGTTGGCAGATGAGCTTCTTTCTGCCTGCAAAAAAGTGCGCTGGCCGGCTGTACCTAAGGGGGTGGAAAAAATTAACACCTTATATCACTCCGGAAGCCGATTTCCTAAAGTGTGGGAACCTTGGGAATGTCTGGAAGTGACCAGTGACTTATATTGGCACGATTTAAGATCTGATTGCAGAGCCCGGGAGCTGGCCGGAGGACTGTTGAGGAGGGAATACGGCAGGAAAATTTCCCCAGATTCGGTGCTGGTAGTTTCTTCCATGGAAGCGGTGGCCTGCGGGGCAGTTGTGGAATGGTGGAACAGGGATCACAAACGGGCAATTGGGTTTTCTTACGTCAGGGGGGCTAGTAACTTTAGTCACCCATATGTAGACACTGACGGAAAGCCGGTTTTAGGGGCCCTGGAGAGCCTGAAAATGTCGGCAAAATCGGGAGGGGCCTCGTATGCAATGCAGACTGAAGCGTTACCGGTATTAAAAATGCTTGAATTGAGATCATATGTTTAATAGTTTGAAAACAAATGTCGCATTACTAATGCAGAGCCCGAAGGACTACTTGTATTCCTTTGTATATTCGGATAACTCGAAAGTGGAAATACGCCGGTTTGATCCCAGATCGGTAGCGGCGGCTGAAAAACTAATTAAGAAACTTAAGAGGCTTTGTCCTAAGATAACAGTTGTTTTAATCGGATCGGTAGGCTTGGGAATTGACGGCCGGGGAGACATTGATTTGTGTGCCTGTGCTGCGAAGACTAAACTGCCGGTTTATTACCGGAGGATAACAAAAAATTTCGGTAAACCGGTAAAAATCAGAAGTGAATTTCGGCAGTGGGAGTTTGAGAGAAATGGTTTTCCGGTAGAGCTGTACTTGTCTAATACAAAAGACCAAAGATTTAAAGAGCAAGTTAGATTGTTTAACTTGCTGAAAAATAATCCAGCTTACCTACGGGAGTATCAGAGCATTAAAAGATTAATGAACCATGGATCTGAGAGAGAGTATGTATTAAGAAGAATGGAGTTTTTTAACAGGATTTCGGGCCAAAGACAATAAATGTTGACTGGAAATTTATGGGCGGGAAGCTATACTTATTTAAGAGATGAAACCTGAAAAGGTGATGCTAGTTGTGAGCGCAGTAGTAATTGCGTTGGGAGTGGGGATTTACGCGGTAAAAGCGACTGGATTCTTCAAAAGAGTCGGTGGTAGAGTTGTTACCAATCTGTTTGAAGTTAAGTGTAAAGAAAATGAAGAATATGTAGTGACCCAGGCAGGCGGAAAGAAACTTTGTGTCAAAAGACCAAAAGACGGAGGTAAAAGTTGCACTAAAAGCAGCGAGTGTGAAACGGGTAAATGCGTGAGTAAAGAATATTATGGAGCTACTAGCGGAACCTGTTTTAATTCAAACTACCACCAGCCTTGTATATTTTGGTTGTGGACGGTTGAAGAATCTCAAGCCCGGGAAAAACCAGCAGCTAATGTTATTCAGGGTCCTTGTGTTTATTAGGTGTTAATAGAGAAGGTATTAATAGTCGTTTTGTAACCGCAAGTGGTTAGTGGTCCGAAAGGAGATTTGAAAAACGAATCTTGTTATAATTCCGGATTATGGTTTTGCAGAAAGGTGAAGTTGTAGGTTTGTATATTGCGGCTCAGGGTCAAAGACCTAAAGAGGGACTGCGAAGAGCGGCGATGAATCCGGTAGATTATGTGTTAGCCGTAGCGGGATTTGGATTGATGGGTGACAGATATTACCTAAACAGGTTACTGGGTTCTTATTCTAAAACGGCCCGAATTCCTGACATTTTTCGTCAAGTTACGTTTATGGGAATGGAAGATTTTGAGGCCGGGGTTTTGGAGATGAGTGGTCGGATGGATATACGTGAAACGCGGAGAAACATCATAACCAGGGGAATCGATTACCGGGAATTGAAGAAAAAAACTATTCGGATAGTCAGTGATTCAAGAACCAGGAGGTTTGCCGGATTTTTAACCGAGGAAGAGTGTACTCCTTGTAACATCCCCGATGACGGAAAGTTGGGATTTAAGGAGGCTTTCGGTTCTGAGTGGAGAGGAGGAGTAAGAGCTCAAGTTACGAAAACCGGGTTGGTGGAGATGGGATATCAGGTGTTGGTGATGGACCGAAAACCAGGGATAATTACAGACGCACAGCAGTAGCAGTAACTATGATGTTTAAGGCAGAAAATAGGCGACTAGCCACAGCGGAATAGCAGTCAGGGACAGTTTTCCCAGAAGTCCGATATAACCTCTTTTTAAGACGACAAATCCACCAGCAATGCCTGTGACATCAAGGGGAAAGGTAACCAGGTTGCAATAGGGTTTGCACCAATTGTGAGGCCGGTGCAGTATGTCCGTTAAGCCGTTATTTAAGTTCAGGGTTTGCAGAATATCTCTACCCAGATGGTATAGGGAGAAGGCAAGAAGGCAGATGAAACACAATCTGGCTAATTTAGTCACGAATAAAAGTATAACAACTGAGATGAGTATTCATCTCAAATACTGACTTAATAGTTTGCAACCAGAACAAGATCAGTTTATGCGATCTGATTGGGGTGAAGTCTGATAGACCCAAAAGCCAGTTACTTACAATCCTTTGGACAATTGCAGTAATCTTCGTATTGCGAGTCACAGACTCCGTTTCCACACGGGCTGCAAATAGCATTGGGTCCACCCATAATCATGCCGCAGGTTCCTCGACCTTTGTTTGTTGGGGGTTGTTTTTTCTGGATAGATACCAGTCCGGGACAACATTTTTTAATCTTGATGTCGGGATTTATTTTTCCGGTTCGGAAGTCAAAGTTGCTGATGGGGATTTCACCTGCGTTTGAACAGTATGTTTCGGAAGTATTGGTGGCAGGAGTCGTTGAGGGGGAGATTTGATTTGTGTCTGCCTTTTTGGGCAAGACATTTTGATATAGGAGATATCCTGAGCTTGCAACAAAGATTGCAAGCATGATTAAGGGGAGCAACCCAGAGCCCTTTTGGTTCACAATTCAGTATCTTTTAATGTGGGGGAGATGTCAATAATTGTGTTTGCAAAACCAGCGAGCAATGCCAAAACCTACTTTTTGATGTTTGTTTGATCGCGTTTTGAATGGCAATGAATATTCAAATAATTTGTTAGCTTAGCCTTGTAATAATGGGCAGTTTGGGTCGCAGTTGCCGTTGCAACTTATGTCGAGGGGCAAGCCATTTTCAGGTATCAAGATGGGAACTCTCTGATTGCACCATTTTCCATCCTTTCCAGCTTTTAAAACTCCAGCTGCGACTAACTTATCAACGTCGGGATTAATACCGGGATTTGCGAGCTCTCTGCATTCTTTTGGCATGCTTGCATTATATCCCGGGACCCTAGTGAGTAAATTGATGACGATTCAGCCGAAGAATGCGGGCTTTGTTAGAGCCTACTTTTAGGATTTTGGAAATTCACTTGCAAAAGGAGTTGGGGAATTGAAGCGGTGTCGCTTATAAAATAGCGGAATTCTTCCGTGTACGGGTAAATGTATTTCAGCTGCATACCACTGCCTGAGGTGCTGCTTTTTGATACTATCCGGGTAAGACAAGCGACTTTTATCTGATCGTTTCTAACCCCGTATATACACTCTGGCTGATAAGTAGCGCTTTGAGCTCCCTGGGCCGGGGAAAAACTATAACCCGGTTTAACATAATATTTCTGTCCTGACCAGGCGTTTTGTTTGGCCCACTCTAAAGTAGAAAATCCCAAAATATCCCTATGATAAGTTGCCTGATCCGGTTGGGTTACTTGATGGTAGTAAACCCATTCCTTTCCGGGGAGATCAGATGAGCCGGTTTTAAACAAATTTAAATCTTCTGGGCATGCACCTTTGGGAGGACATTTGCGGAGATCCATTAACCAGTTCAAAACATCCTGATTGGTTATTACTTGAGATTCTGATACGGGCGCCCATTTGACTTTGGAAGGTAAAGAGGGAGGAGTAAGACTGGTAGATGTGGGCATGGGGGTAACGTTTGGCGTGGTTGGGGAGGGGTTATCCGGGTATGGAAGGTTGGTGATGGTTGAAACCTGCGGTGATCTTAAAAATATGATTATAAATACCGAAAAGGTGACAACGGCAACTAACAAGAGGGGGAGAAAAGACGATTTGGGCATGTCCTTTTATATTATTATCCGATCAAACTTTAAATTCAATGTGGTAAGCATGGACAGAGCATTCGAAGCTATGATGTTCTGATTTGACAAAACGTTGAGCCGGATGGTACCATTCGTCTACAATTTGCAAAAGCGTTTAAGTTTGGTTTCCCGCCAAACAAGCTGCTTGCGATGAGCAAGACGGAAGTCAACCGTAAGAATGAGACAAAGCGTGTCGGTAACGGAGCGCTACAAGCGTAAGCTTTTAGTTCCACCGAAAGGTGGTTTTTTTGTAGCTTACGAAAGCAGGGTGGTACCACGAGAAACCTCGTCCTTGCTCTTCAAGAAATATCTTGGAGGGTGAAGGCGAGGTTTTTTATGTTTACAAATGCAAAACTTATACAAAAGAACTGGCGAAATACCCTGAAACAAGGGCAGGTGTCTTTGGTGGTCGTGAGGGAGGGAGAGGTTTTGTATGCCAATAAGGTGTCCGGAGTTTCTGGTCTGGTTGATTGTTTTAAGCAGGATTTATTGTCAGGAAGTGAGGTCTATGACACCAAGATTGGGTTGGCGGCGGCGAAACTTTTAGTGTGGGGGAAGGCAAGATCAGTGTTTGCACTTACGGCGAGTCAGTCCGCTGTAAACTTTTGCAAAGCAAATAATCTGGCAGTTGAGAGTGTGAAGCAGGTGGACCGGTTGTACTTTTCTAATGATTTAGGTGGATGCCTATTTGAGAAGACAGCCTTCGGAGCGCAGAGAGCGGAAGATTTAATCAGGGGTTTGGAAGGACTAGGGGAGGTAAGAGTTGAGAGGTGTACAAAAGACGGTGTCTTTCCCCTGAATTATTATTCCACGTCAAATAGAAAAACATGGGTCAATCTGCAAGGGAAATGGACTGCGGTCAGGCATCCTGAAATGGATAAGGCGATCAGAGTTGGGAGAAAGAAAGCCCGGACTGTGGCGACCTGCGAAGTTAAAAGAGGAGATATGGTAGTGGTCGGAGACGGGTTGGGGGTGTATGAGGAGAAAGTCGAGTTGAAAAAGGGCCAGGATTTTGGCTTTATGAGTAGTGAGGTTAGTGCAGAGAGGCCCAAAGAAGCACTGATTGGCAGGGTGGCTGAAATAATGCGGGAAAGCAGGCGAGAGGGTAAGCGAACGCTTTTAGTAGGGGGTCCGGCGATAGTTCATACCGGTTCGGGAAAATATTTGTCCGGACTAATCCGGTCCGGATGGATAGACGTACTGTTTGGAGGAAACGCCATAGCTGCTCATGACTTAGAAGAAAATTATCTGGGGACGTCTTTGGGGACAGAGGTGACTTCCGGAAACAGGATTGAGGGGGGTCATCATCATCACCTGAGGACTATCAATACGATTCGGTTTTACGGGGGAATTAAAAATGCCGTGGTCGCCAAAGTGATTAAATCCGGAATTTTTTATGAGTGTGTCCGAAGCGGAACGAAGTTTGTTTTAGCCGGGTCCATCAGGGACGACGGTCCGTTAACAGACGTGATCACAGATTCGGTAAGGGCACAAATGGAGATGAGAAAAGAAACCAGAAATGGTTTCGGCGTAGCCCTGATGGTGGCTACGACTTTACACTCAGTTGCTACGGGCAATTTGTTGTCTTTTGATACCACCAAAATCATCGTTGATGACAATCTGGCTTCAGTGACTAAGTTAGCTGATCGGGGGACTAATGCCTTAGGAATTGTGACCGATTGCGCTTATTTTTTGAGCCAATTATGTAATAAGCTGGAGGTGGAGATATGAAAGATTTTATTAAAAAGAATTTACCCAAAAAGAGTCAAAGCTTGTCTGAATGGTATAACCGGGTGGTAATGCTGGCTGAACTGGCTGATTATGGACCCGCCAGAGGGACTATGATTTTTCGGCCTTACGGATATGCGATTTGGGAAACGGTGCAGAAATACATGGATGAGAAAATCAAGGCCAGCGGGGTGGAGAATGCATATTTTCCGCTTTTTATCCCCGAGTCTTTATTGGCTAAAGAGAAAGATCATATCAAGGGGTTTGCTCCTGAGTTGGCGGTAGTAACGATCGGAGGCGGAGAAGAATTGAAGGAGAGGCTGGTAGTAAGACCGACCAGTGAAACGATAATGTACCAGGCGTATGCCAATTGGATAAAGTCATGGCGGGACTTGCCGGTTTTGGTTAACCAATGGAATAACGTAGTCCGCTGGGAAAAACGTACTTATCTGTTTCTTCGGACTCTGGAATTTCTGTGGCAGGAAGGACATTGTGCTCATGCGACCTGGGAAGAGTCGTGGGAGAGGGTGCTGTGGGGAATTAAATTGTACGAGCAAACATATCGTGAAATATTTGCATTGCCAACGGTGGTGGGAAGGAAATCGGAATCTGAGAAGTTTGCCGGGGGTGTGGCGACTTTGACTTGTGAAGTTTTGATGCCGGAAGGCAAGGCTTTGCAGGGTTGCACATCGCATGATTTGGGGCAAAATTTTTCCAGAGCACAGAACATCAAGTTTCAGGATAAAGACAGAAGTGCCAAATATGTCTGGCAAAACAGCTGGGGTTTTACCACCAGATCTATAGGAGGAATGCTAATGGCACATGGGGATGATGCGGGAGCGGTACTGCCCCCAAGAGCTGCTCCTGTTCAAGTAGTAATCATATTGGCAAAAAGCGAAACCGACGTAACGGAGTATGCCAAAAAAGTTGAGTTGGAGTTGGTTCAACTGGGTTTAAGAGTGAAATTGGACGATCGGGAAGAGGAGTCAATGGGGTACAAAATCAATAAATGGGAACTGAGAGGGGTGCCCTTACGGATTGAAATTGGCATTAAAGAGGTGAGGAGTCAGAATTTGACGATTGTTAGAAGGGACAACCAGACCAGACTTCTGATTTCAAATAACAACTTGGGAACAGTCAAGACGTTGCTGGACACTATTCAGTCTGATATGTTGGCTAGGCAGGAAAGATTTCTAGCTGAGAATACTTTTGAGGCTATTACGTATAATAGATTTAGCGAAATAATGAAAACAACGAAAGGTTTTATTAAGGCGTTTTGGTGCGAGCGAGCGGAATGCGAAATGACAATTAAAGAAGAGACCAAAGCTTCGACTAGATGCCTTCCTTTGGATGCGCCGAAAGAAAACGGAGTCTGTGTTAAATGCGGTGAACCGGCAATTCACCGCTGGTTATTTGCTCAGGCCTATTGAGGAGGTGATGATGCATGGCAACTATTGATGATTTTAACGCACTAGATATCAGAGTGGGAAAAATTGTGGAAGTTGAGGATTTCCCCGAGGCAAGGAAACCTTCATATAAGCTAACAATTGATTTTGGACCAGAAATCGGGATAAAGCACTCAAGCGCTCAATTGGTTAAGCACTACACAAAAGAAGAGCTAAAAAACAAGCTGGTGTTGGGTGTGGTCAATTTTCCCCCGCGCCAAATCGGTCCTTTTATATCCGAATCACTTACTCTGGGAGTTCCGGATGAAAACCATGATTGCATTCTAATTGCACCCGATAAAGCCACGGCAGTGGTAGGAGGAAAACTATATTAGGATTGATTCCAGAATTCGAATTTCGATCTAGCGTCGATACTATTAGACGAGTTCTGATCAGGGTTTGGGTGGGTATGGGCGGAAATCCGTTCGAACCTGTTTAGCCATTAAGTTATTATTGGGTTATGTTCAAAATCGTGGCCTGCCCGGTTGATAAAAGAGAAGTGGGGGAGTTGGCTCGTGAGATCGGGGGCTTTTATATTTGAAAATGTATGACTAAACGACAGGTTTGGCAAACGATAGCCTTGGATTTGAAGAGAGCGGCTAATTATTTGCATGCTAAGAGATACCGGCAGGCAGAATTTTATTTAGATGAGGCCAAACAACTGTACAAGACCGCTTCTTTTGACGACAAGATGCGCTCTGTTGAGAAGTTTATAAGCTTTAGCGGTGATCCGGAAGGGATTTTGTTGGGGAGCAGTATTATTTCAGGGAGACTGTAAAACCCGGCTGGCCTGATGGAAAGTATTCTAGCCTGTTCCTCTCAAATTTAGTATTTACTATCTTTGTAAAATATGTTAGAAGTTCTTAAATGTCAGATGAACGTTTAGGTCCGGCAGAAACAAGGGTAGATATTAGAAGATATATCGAAGAACACCCCGAAGGTGTAAATATTTCTCCAACTGTTCTTGCGGCCATTGCTAGGCAGAGAAAATGGTCGGATCTTGTAGATCCTGTAAGAAGAATAACTTCAGGTCTAAAAACTTTAGGAGTTGTACGTATAGAGGGTTTAATTGCTAAACCCGTTCCTCGAAGGAAGCATTAAAATTTGTTCAGAGGGCTTTGATGGAAGACGTCTGCGGTAAACCACTACCCCCTTTGATACAGAACGAAGCTGTTACGCACAAAATTTAACATAACAGACTAGATAGAATGGCCTCACGCGGTTATAATCTCACTTAGTAAAACAACTAAATAGCCATGAATATGCCTGATTTCGATGAGTCTCGAGTTATATTTGAAAAGAGATGGCAGGAGTATGTTAATAATTTTCTTGCCTCACCATCTAATTCCAAGGTATTTAAAGCGTACGAGTCCGGGGGAATCTTATCTCCTGAAAATAGGAATGTGGTAGAGCATCAAATCATGGCAAGATTCGTAGTTGAGGTGTTGTGTGATTTGTGTGGTGTAGACGGAAATGAAAAGGAAGACGGCTTAACAGCAGCAAGTCTGCACGATTTCAATGTGCTCGAAGAAAAATTCGGCAGAAGAAACGGGAAATATAAACATTACCGGGATATAGAATCGCTGAAAGAAAAAGATCGTAATACACTCAGAGAGTTGGGGTTTTCAGAGGAAGCAATTAGTCTGACGGATGCTAACATAACGCACGAAGAGGGGGGTCCAAAATCACTAACCGCGATGTTTTTGTTCTTGGCTGACGCCTGCATCTCCGGAACAAAAATCGTAGATATCAGAAAAAGATTTGCGGATACAAGGATGGGGTGGCGCAGCGACAAGAAGCGAATAGATGATAAAACAGCGCAGGAGAATGCATATTATTATGATCATTTTTGGAAAGGGGCTCCGGGGCACGGAGACAGGCCGCATGATGAAGTACAACTGGAAACTGCCGCAAGAATATGTAGTGATTTGGTAGGAATATTAAGAGAGAAGCAGGCAGATACTAAAAATCCCAAATACGCACGCATATTTGGCCCAAATGGAGATTCAAACCTACTTCCAGAGTATATACGGGATAAAGTGAACGAAAAAGTTGCAAACGTCTAAGGGGAGATTTGTAATATTCATTGGGATTAGTTCTCGATATTTGCAGGGACTGGCGGACTGTCTGGGAACCTGGTTTTGGGTATAATCAGTCTTATGGATGAAATTAAAGTAGCTTCACTAGAAGATTTGGGTTGGGGTGGGTATTTTAAAAATGAACACTCTATAGCCAGAGTGGTTGCCGAATATAGAGAAGCGTATAGGGTCAGAAGCATAAATGGAGAATTTTTAGCAAAAATTACCGGTAAACAACTGTTTTTGGCGACCAAACGGGAAGATTATCCGGCGGTAGGTGATTTCGTGGTGATAGATGAAATGTCCGGGAAAAAAGCAGTAATTCGTGAGGTGTTGCCCAGAAAGACCTGGCTTAAGAAGAAGTACAGCGATAAAGAAGAAAACCAGCTGATAGCAACTAACATAGACGCGGCATTTATAGTGGGATCTCCGGATAAGGATTACAGTTTGAATCGTTTTGAGAGATATTTAGTTATTGCTAAGGACGGGGGAATTAAGCCGGTCTTAATTATTAACAAAACCGACTTACTTTCTGAGGCGGAATTGCGCGCCAAAATATCGGAGATTAAGGAAAGATTTGGGGAGGTTGATATTCTTCTGACTAGTACAGTGACTGAGCTGGGATTAGGAGAGCTGGAAAAGTATATTCTAAGGGGTAAGACATATTGCTTTTTGGGTTCTTCCGGAGTAGGCAAATCGACACTTATAAATAAATTACTGGGTAAAAATGAAATTAAAACGATGGAAATTAGTGAAACATCCGGCAGGGGAAAACACACCACCTCAACCAGGGAGATGTATTTTTTAAAAAACGGGGGAATAGTCATTGATAACCCAGGAACCAGGGAGGTGGGTACGGGAGATTCAGTTAGGGGTATGGAAAATGTGTTTGATGAAATAAGATTACTGTCTCAAAACTGCAGATTTTCTGATTGCACGCATACAAACGAACCTAATTGTGCGATTATCACAGCCGTGGAGTCTGGAAGTTTGGATAAAGATAAATATGCGAATTTTCTAAAGTTACGAAAAGAATCGGAATTTTATAAAATGAGTGAGCTGGATAGAAGAGCTAAAGATCGGAAGTTTGGAAAATTTGTTAAGAAGGCAAAAAATGAGCTTGAGATGTATTGAATTTTTTACTTAAAGCTATTTTGCAGGTTTGGACGCCATAGCCCTGAGCGGAGTCGAAGGGGAAGATACTCGAATTTTGTATGGGCAACTTGCCTCTTTTGGAACTAAGCAATAAAATCCGGCAAATGGCTCGTGAACGCGGGTTTGAATGTCTGTTTAGCAGTAATCCAAAGGTTTATTTTATCGAGCAAGTTATTGAACAGCTCGATGTACTCGAGGCTCTCTTTTTGTGGGAACAGGGATTGGAACATATCTCTGGCTTAGTGACTGGATGTTTCGATATACTACACCCTGATCAAGTTGAGTTTTTACAAGCAGGAAAAAGAAAGGTTCAGACGTTAATTGTGGGGGTTGATAGGGATGAAACGGTGAGACTAAAAGGTCCAGGAAGACCAATTTTTAATCTTAGACAAAGGTGCGAAATGCTGGCGGCTCTTGATTGTGTAGACTTAGTTTTTCCAATTCCCTTTGCTTTGGGAAGGTATGAGGAGTCACCCGAAAACGCTACCTTGTTCGAAGCCTTAACTGATAGATTATTCAACTCTACTTTGCCGAGGCAAGGTATACATTGTCTAATAACAAATGAAGCTGCAGATCCGTTTTGGCGGGAAAAGAAAGAGCGGGCTGAAAAACTGGGAGTTGGCTATATTGGTTTGAATATGGAGAGATCTACTAGCTCGAGTCAGGTGGCAACTAAAATTCAAACAGGGGGTTAGGCATTCTTTATGGTTGCAGCCCTGGATGGAAGACATCCGAACCTATTACTCTCAAAACCGATAATAGAGTATCTATTTTAATATTTCTCTTACAGTAGCCTGGACAAGGATTTCCATTGTATCGATAATTTCAGAGTTCTGTATATGGGGGGTGATTAATTGTAAATCTGTGCACGCAAGCAGAATTGTTTTTGGACCCTGGTCTAGTAGTCCTTTGGTTATTTTTAACAATTTTTCCCTGTCTTCACCATCCTGTCTACTGTGAACCAGGTGGTTGATGATTTCGCCCATTTGGTTCTGATCCTCCTCAACTGGACTTTTTACTTTTATACCATTTGAGGTAAGAACCTCTTCATATAACCTTTTTCTGATGGTGGAGGAGGTGGCTAAAAGACCAACTTCGGTGACTTTGTTACTATTGAGGCGACTTAATGTTTCATCCACTATGCTCAAAACAGGGACTTTCACTGATTCTCGGATTTGGTTAATAAAAATATGAACTGAGTTACATGGGATGACGATAAAATCTGCTCCGCCCTTCTCCAGTCTTTTAGCGGCATCTAACAGATAAGGCAGATATTTTTCTTCTCCCTGAGAATTCTTGATGAATTCCTCTTCTATCTGATAGGGGAGGGGGACGTTCCAAATCAGCATTGGCGGACGGTTTATCCGATCCTTTTCAAAACAGGAGAAAATTACCTCCAGATAAAATTTGGAAGTTGTTTCCGGACCCAGTCCGCCAATTATGCCTGCAGTTTTCATTCTCGGACTTAATTATATAGCAGGTTCGATTCCAATTAGCCGTTGATATAGTTTGATATGTTTTTTAGCTTCAAATTGAGTTAGCTGCCCTGGATGGAAGACATTCGAACTTTTTACGTTCAGTTATCTTGTTAGTTGGAATAAACAGACTTATACTTTTTCCGTAATGATAATAAATCGTAATAATTCGCGTTTTTGGGAGGCTTTGGAAGATATATTGAATAATTCTTCAGTAGTAATAGACCGGCCAGGGGGCAGTGCTCATCCAAGATTTCCGAAGTTTATTTATCCTCTGGATTATGGTTTCCTCGAAGGGACTTCTTCTATGGATGGTGGGGGAATTGACGTGTGGAAGGGGACCGGTACTAACGGTTTTGATGCGATACTTTGTGTTGTTGACACAATCAAAAAAGATTCAGAAATAAAAATATTACTTAACTGCACCCCAGAAGAAAAAAGAAAGGTGCTGGAGTGTCAGAATACAAAAAAGATGAAGGCTATGATGATAAATCGCGACGGGACACTTTCGTGAAAAGCTAGACGTCGTCTGGTGAAGCTAAACGAAAGATTGTTACAAAGCTCTGTTGTGGCAGGACTAGTGGACTATGTTGGAACCTGGTTTAGGGAAAATAGGTTTGGTTTTGCTGTGTAAATGGTGGGGGGCGGGTAAACCCGTTAGCTTTATTGTCGTAAAATTACTGAGGTATTGGAAAGACAGCCTTTTTGGGTTAATATCGCCCCAGGAACGAGTATGAGTGACGATATTAAATGGGTGGTAGATAATGCAGTGAAGTTATCTATTTTGGCGATAGCCTTATCAGTGGCATATTACTTTGTATTTTTTTTGCCAAATAAACAGAACCAGGAATTGGAATTAAAAAGGCAACAGTATCAGGACCAGATAGTTGCCCAGCAAAAGGAAGACGAACGGGAACAACAAAAGATTTTAGATGTACAGAAACAGGCTGCAGAGAATAGGTCATTATTGGATAAGTGTTTGGAAAACGCTGAAGATTCGTATCACCTGAATTGGAGAAATAGTTGTAGGACAAGAGGATTAATGCCAAGTGGGTGTGAGGAGGAGTCAATTAACCTGGAGTTTTCTGATTATCAGAAACAACATAATTTGCCAACTTCTACCATTGAGGGATGGGATGATTATTGGAAAGTTTACAGTGCAAAAAAGGATAAATGTACCTGCAGCTTGCCTACATATAATGCAGACGACATAACTGAGACTGAAAAAAACTCAAAGGACGAATGCTTTAAAAGATATCCACAGAATTAGGGGTATATTACGGTTGGTGTTGTCGCTGGAACCTGGTTTAGCCTGAATTGGTGGAGAGAAAGGGGGATTAGCCTTTGCTGGGTGGTTTAGGAGGAGTGGATGTTTGTACTGCGCAGGACTAAGATTACCCAGGACATGGACGAGGAAAATAATGCTCTTTCTTATTTATTTTGGGGTGGGGTAATAGTCTTCATTATTTGGGCATTCATTTTTAACAATAAGCCCGATACTGAATACATTAGGGAAGAATTCGACAATGGTAAGGCTATCGAAATGGAGGTTGACGACTCGATCACTAGAGACAATTGGGAGTGTACAGGTGATTGCTCTGGTCATGATGCTGGATATGAATGGGCAGAAGAGAAGGGGATAACTGATCCAAGTGACTGTGGTGGCAAATCAGAGTCTTTTATAGAGGGGTGTGAGGCTTATGCGAACGAAAATTATTAAGGTAGGTGGGCATTGATGGGGTGGGGGACTACGTGGGAACCTTTTTTGTTTGTATTGATAGAAGGTATGGGGAAGTAAACCTTGTCAGGAATTTTTGTGCCCTAGGGTCCTTTTTTTAGGTTAGATCGGAAATTTATCCAACTTATAAAAATTTTTACTCTGTCAATGAGGCTCAGATTTGAAAGTAAGGTGTCTGCTCTGTCTCCAATGTGTTCAATGTAGTCCTTAAAATAATTTATTTCAGATTGCTTTGGTTCAAAGATTGATTCCCCGCCGGTGAAGCTGGGAATTTTTTTCCAATCCTGTACAAATGCTCTAATCATGGTTGAGAGTGATGGGTTGTACATTTTGACATTTCTAGCGATGTGTATCAGGCGTTGTGATATGTTTTCAGAGAATTTGAGCGATGGTAAACATTGTTCTTCGAATTCGGCCAACCGATCTTGAATTTTATTTCTAAGCTTGCGTTTTTCGGTCTCATCTTCACCCAAGGATTTAAGCTTATTAGACAAGTTGTAGTTGTAAAATATTCCGATCAAACTGATTACTGCGGGTACTGAGGCTAAGACCAAAGCAAATTTTTCTGAAAGTGTCATATATTACGTTTATGCAAAAAGTTTTGTTATTTCCGAATCCCATGATTCAGTATGGATAACTCTTTTGATCGATAAATTGCCTTGTATTATCTGTGCTTTGGTGAGTTTGGAAAGGGTTTCCCAGTTGTTCCCAAATACGTAAGTGGCGTTGCCATACTTGATGCACTCGAGTAGGTAAAAGCCTCTTTGCCCAAAGCCAAAAACTACATACCCCTGAAAACCGCCAAAACCAATGGCGTGTAGGGTGGGTTTGTAACTTCGAATTTTGTCTACCCTATGTGTAGCCCATGGCTGGTTACCTTTGGGTAGCTGATTTATGACCGTTTTTAATCTATCGGACACCCTTTCCCAGGGGTATTCACCTGGTGGGAGTATTTCCCAGTTGAGTCTTACTTCTTTAGGTGAAAAGTAACCTTCGAGATTATTGGAGACAATGTCGAATTCACCAAAAATTTCAAGCATCAAGTTTGCGAGGTGGAGAACTTCCTTTTCGTTTTCTGGTTTGCTTTGAACTACCCGGCTGGAAAACATGAGTTCGCCTGTTGGAGTTTGAAGTATTTCGAGTTCTTCTGAGGGTGGTAGCACTTTTTCTCTGGGATATCTTTGGTAAGGAACATCAACAAATTTGCTCATTGGAACTGTGTTGTAACGGCCGTCCCATTGTTTCCAATGCCACTTGACTGTGCGGTAAGCAGTTTCCATTGGTAGATCAGTTCTTTTTATTTCCTTGCCCAGGGCATTGAATCTGGTAGTTGGGCCAAATGTGGGTGGGGGGAGTATTTTGTGACCTACTGAAATGGGTAAGTTGAAACCAATTCTAATGGCTATCTGGTCAGTGGTGGAGTTGGTGGTGGCAATGAGTCGAAATTGTTCACCTGGTTTTAAGAATCCAAAATAAGACTTGTAATCGTGGATTGACGTCTTTTTAATCTTCATGAGGCTGATTGTACCACAATTTCTGGTAAATGCAAGATTGTTCTTGTATAGTGTGTTATGATTTAATACGATTGAAAGGCATTATGGTAGGATTACATCCAAGGCAAATAAAAATTCTGGAGCTGCTGAAAGGTGGTGATGGCCAGGGTTTAAGCGTGAGGGAGATTCAGAACTTACTTGGGATTTCCTCACCAAGTGTTGTTCAGCACCACATTGTTCAATTGGAGCGGAAGGGTTATCTTCGCAGAAATCCTAATAACCCTCAGGATTTTCAGGTTTTGGCTGATAGCCCTGATAGGGAAGTGACCTATTTGAACGTTTATGGGTTGGCTCAGTGTGGTCCAGGAGGGAGAATTCTTGATGGCAATCCCATTGAGAGAGTTCCCATCAGCTCAAAATTGCTTGGATTCTCCTCCTCGGAAGCATTTATGGTTAAGGCGAAAGGAGATTCGATGGTGCCACTTATTGCTGAGAACGACTATGTGGTTGCTAGGGTAACGAATGACAAACCACCTGGGGGTGAAATTGTTGTTGCTGTCAATGATGGTAATGCGACAATAAAAAAAATAAATTATTCAGGAGGTGAGGTTGTCTTGTCGTCTATTAACAGGGATTATTCGCCAATGATTGTATCGCCAGATTTCAGGGTGGAGGGTGTAGTTAGAGGTGTATATAAATATGCCAATCCCACGGTAAAATAATTTATGGCGAAAATATCATGGTCGGAGGCATTGGCTGATTATTTGGGGGGATGAGACGTCGAGTTACCAATCCTTGGTGGGGAAATTTGGGGTATCGAAGCAGGGACGGGAGGAATCGAACCTCCACTAGAGCTTTTGGAGAGCCCAGGTCTACCATTAACCTACGTCCCTAGACAGTTTAATTTTACAGGAGTTGCTGAAGAAAGAGAAGCTTACTTGAGTTTGGCGTTTTCCTTGTGGGTGGTGTGCTTTCGGCACTTCTTACAGAATTTATCCAACTGGATTTTTTCGGGGACGTTAACCTTGTTACGTTCTCCGATATAGTTTTGGGTTTTGCAGACGCTGCAAACAAAACCAAAGATCTGACGGGCACCTTTTTTGGCCATAGTTTTGTGATTTTACTCGAAACTGCCTCCCATGTCTATTGGGTGACTGGCGGAACTGGGGTAGCAGCCGCTGGTTGGGTTGGCATGTTCCAGGCCGGAGAAACTGGAGCCGGAGCACTTGAGAGCGGTGCTTGTGGCATTGTTGCCGGAGCCATGGGAACTACGGGTTCTGGGGCTACTGGAGCTATGACAACCGGTTCCGGAGCCATTACCGGTGGTGGGGTCACGACAGGGGTCGGACTGAAAACCGGAGTGGGGGGAACGCTGACTGTGGCTGCTGCCTGGTCAATACTGGCCTGAGCCTGACTGACGTCTGGGGCGACTGAGGCTGCTGTGGTTGCGGTAGAGTTTTCTACGCCACAACGTTCGCATACCCAAACAGTGCGGCCATCGTTGGTGGTAACAGCTTGACAGTTGACGCAGTTAATTGGTTGTTGAGGATCCAAAAAAATTCACCCCCTGATAAATTGCGCGAAAATAAATTGCGCAATAGCCTGTTAACTATATGTGATAATTGACACCCCGGTCAAGACACAACACAATGGATAGGTGGACTACGCAAGTAAGTTGGGGGGAATGCAAAGCTTTTCATTGTCGGGAATGTCTTCCCCGGTTGAGATTGTGGACCAGGTGATCGGTCAGGCGGTAAAAGATTCGGCTTCGGATATTTTGTTTGAGCCTCAGGAGAAAGATGTGGCGGTCAGACTGAGAGTAGATGGAGTGCTGCAGGTGGTGGGAGTAATGCCGCACGGAGCTTACGATCAGGTGCTGTCAAGAATCAAGGTGTTGGGAAATATGGACGTAACTGAAAGCAGGAAACCTCAGGAATCAAAGATAAGATTTGAAGTGGACGGGCATCCGTATGTGCTAAGGGCTGCTATTGTATCTACCAATTTCGGACAAATGGTGGCTTTAAGAGTTCTTGACGCCCCTAAATTCACTGAATTTACGGATTTGGGAATGTCGGCTGACCTGTCAGATAAAATCAAAAAGAACATTTCCGGGAGATACGGATTGTTTTTGGTCTGCGGACCGACGGGATCCGGAAAAACTACAACGGTGCATGCCTGTTTGAAGCATTTAAATGATGGGGAAGTAAATATCATGACCTTGGAAGACCCGATTGAATACATCATGGGCGGAATTAATCAGATGCAGATTGGGGAAGAGGTGGGATTGGACTTTGTTTCCGGACTGAAACTTATTTTGCGACTGAATCCGGACATTGTTTTTGTGGGAGAAATCCGGGATGCGGAAACGGCCCGGATTGCGGTTCAGGCATCACTGACCGGGCATTTGGTTATTTCAACAATTCACGCCCGAAACAGTGTGGGAGCGTTGTACAGATTGATAGATTTGGGAGTGGACCGATACATGATCAATTACGCCCTGCGGGCAATTGTGTCACAAAGGCTGATGCGGCGGGTGTGTGACCACTGTAAGGAAGAGTATGCACCGGAACAAACTGAGGTGAAGGCATATGTCACCGAAAAAGGAGCACCGCCTTCAAGGCTTGTGCATGGAAGGGGATGTGATTTGTGTAATCAGACCAAGTATCGGGGCAGGGTGGGAATTTACGAGCTGTTAGAAATGGACGATGGTGTAAGGCAAATGGTGACTTCAGTGGCATCAGAATCAGAATTCAGGGCTGGTTTAAACAGTAAAGGTTGGGTGGGAATGAACCACGAGGGGATTAGACTGGTGGATGAAGGAGTAACTTCACTGCGGGAGTTTGTGAGAACAATGTACGATGCGAGGTAATAGAAGTGAGCTGGAGCCTGGAGTGAGAATCGGACTCACGACTTCATTCTTACCAAGAATGCGTTCTGCCACTGAACTACCCAGGCGACGTAATTATTATATCTGACTAAATGCTGATGTGAAGAGTTAAAGACCCTTTAGACTACTTACTTTCTTTTCGGGTGTCGTAAAGTCGGCGGGTAAGATCCTCGCTGGCCAGAATCCACTTGTGATGAGTGGTTTGGTTGACGTATTTTAGTTGAAAGCTTAGATCGAGAAGAGCGGTAATTTTAGCTATGGATAAAATGCATTTTTCCAAAGTTTTGGGCACATCTGATTCTGAGAATCGGGTTGAACTTTCGGCAAAGTCTTCCAAAAGTGAAGTACCCAGGTTGCGAATTTGGGGAATCAAGCCTGAGCTTTCATAGCTGGGGAAACTACCGGTGAGGACAAACAGGTCTTTGGTATATTGACGGAGTTGTTCGTAAAGAACTTGATTTAGAAATTTAAAGGACATGATAAATTTATATCACAATTTTATCTGAAAGTTAGAAGAGAAGTCTCTAAAAGATCCTTGTGTTTGTCCCAGGCGGATTCGAGTGAGGTGGCGGTGACAATATACGCCCGGCTATCTTCAATGAGAATGAGTTGGATATTTTTGATGTGAAAGACACCCTGAACAAAAGTGCCGCCAATGATTCTGGCCTGGGATCCGGCTGTTGTTGTAACCGGCCGATCTTCGGTTGAGCGATAGTTTTGCAAAAGCTTGGGCAGCATCTCTTTGGTGGCGGCTACATAGGTATCCAAATCTAGACCGGGAACCGATTCTGAGGTGACGTTGATATTGGTGGTGAACTGGTTTTCGCCTTCTTTGTCCGTTTGGTTGTTAAAGAAAAAAACCAGGGTGCCAAATTGTCCGCTTTCGTCCGTTCGCCAACCTTTGGGGGCATTGATTTTGAAACCAAATTTAGAGTTGGTGTACGCAGTCTGTTCGAGAGAACTTGAAACTGATTGCTGGGTGGGAGCGGGTTTGGGATCGATAAGGAGTTCGGTTGATGGTTTTTTGGTGTTAACAAAGAAATAAATACCGATTGAAGCCAGGCTGACTAGTAAAATAGCGATAAAGCCGGTTAAGAGGTGGTTTTTAGGACGGGGTGGGGCAATGGTGGTAGTGGCCTGAGATAGAGCTTCGTCGATGTCGTGCTGCTGCCATCCTTGTTGGATCAGGGTTTGGATGATTGATGAGGGCGATATCCCAGACTGGATTTGTTGCCTGATGTAGTCGAGCAGTTGCTGATTTGCCATGGTGCCGGGAGCAGGATTCGAACCTACGTAGCCTAAGGCGCCTGATTTACAGTCAGGTGTGATTGACCGCTCCACCATCCCGGCGATAATTATGATTTTAACAAAATTCAGACGCTTCGTGTTGCTGACGGTCAAATCTTTAAGTACTTGAACTCTTGTTACTGACGAAATATATCATTCCCAATCTTCGATTAGGGGTCGATATTCTCTTTGAATTTCTAAATATGATTTTTTGAGAATGACTTCAAGTTTTATCTGGGGGAATAGATGTCTAAATAAAGCATCTCTTTCTTGTGAATATAAATTCATGTAGTTTTTAACTTCGATATAAGTTTTAACTTTAGGCAAATAGAAGTCTGGACGGTAGGTGTGGATTCCTAGATTAAAACGTCTGGGGGCATATTGCCATTTAATCCCGACTAAATTGAACGTTCTGGCAAGATTGGCTTCCCATGTACTATAAAAACAAATTTTGGGATCAATATCGATTCTTACTCCAGATTTGCCTTTTGAGGCCTTAGGCGACGTGGTTTGATGGCCAATCGTGGTTATGGCACAAAGAGAGCTACAGTATTTTCGTGACTTTGTTAAGTACCTGGCGACTTTAAATATTTGTTTACAATCAGGGTTTTGGCAGGTCAGGGTGACAAGTGGCAATTTTACTTGTTTAGGAGGTCTGATCCCGGCAAGTTTGAGACATTTCGAAATTTTATTTCTGATTATTTCTGGCATGTGTTTTCCCGTGTTGTGAAACTGAGCCGAACATCTTCTTGAACAGAATATTTGCCTAGCGTACGGCTTTGTCTCAAAAATACTTGAACATTTTGGGTTGGGACAAACCTTGGTAATAGTGGGGCTAGTTAACTTTGTATATTTTCCAGCTAGCCAATTGGCTTTAGTAATGCGGGATTGTTTGGATCGATACGTAGGGGTTTGGTAGAACTGGGGTGCCACACTTTAATTATTCCGAAATTTACCCGAATGTCAAGAGAAATAGATTATGAGCCGATGGGCAGAATTGAACTGCCGTCTGAGGGTTACAAAACCTCGGCTCTGCCATTGAGCTACATCGGCTTAACTAAGATGATTTTACAATAAAAAGTCCTGCCAATAGGGATGAAAGGTTTCTCCCTGAGGGAACTCAGGTGGGCGAGCTGTTCTGACAACTAATGGAGTCAGAAACGATTTCAAAAGTACTAGGACGTTTGAAATATTAAGCAAGCCCTGAGAAATTTAAATAGTCAAGGAAAACATCCTTTGCTATCCCATTTTGACAGGACCCTTTAATTATATAGGAAGAGCGCAATAGGGGAAATGGCTAAGGAAACAGAAAACCGAGAAGAAAATTGGCGATGGGGGAAACAAGGAGTGAGGCGATTGACGCCCCACCAATAATAGGCAGAATCAGGAGTAACAAAATAAGAGGCCGGTTTTGGTTTTGATAGCGAAGGGCGGATTCGTTGGACATGAGAAGGCCAATAATTTTAGAGCCATCCAGTGGGGGAACTGGGATTAAATTAAACAGGGCCAAGAAAATATTCAGGCGGACTAAAGAATAAACAACTGCACCTACTAGCATGGGCGGGCTGGTGAAATTTAAAACAACAGCCAATAAGACAGCCATGATTAAATTACTGGCCGGTCCGGCCAGGGCGATTAAGGCGGTATCCTTTTTGGGATTTTTTAAATTGAAGGGGTCAAAAGGGGCAGGTTTTCCCCAACCAAAAAAACCGGTGACTAAAATAACCAAAGTTCCCATGGGGTCTAAATGGGCCAGGGGATTTAAGGTAGTCCGGCCCAGGGAACGGGGAGTGGGGTCTCCCAGATAATCGGCCATGTAGGCGTGGGCTGCCTCATGAATACCGATGGCCATAATTAATCCACCGAAAATAAGCGCAAAAGCAGCCGGTGAGGAAACCAGGAGATCAAGCATTAGGGTTGGTAGTGATTTAGCCAAGTAACGTAATCGGCACCGTCTACTTTACCATCATTATTGAAATCACCGACACTGGCTCCACCGGCAACTGCTTGTTCATAGTGATTTAGCCAAATGATGTAATCGAGTCCGTCAATTTTTAAATCACTGTTGGCATCACCAGGAATCGGAGTGGGGATGGCACTGGGCGTTTGGGTGGGGGACTGAGTTGAAGTGGGAACAGAAATAGTCGGCTGGAGAGTGGGTACGGGAGTAATAAGAGAGGTGCCGGGAGCGGAGATGGTTTTGGTCAGTCCCTGGATGTAGAAAAGATCGCCGGTTTTTAGCGCGGGGACATCTACGTACGGCTCTAATTGACTGCGGGTGGCATTAAGAACGTAGCGTTTGGCGTTTAGAAGACCGGTTCTGTCCTGCCAGGGCTGAACACTAACTTCTCCGGCTGCTTCCGGGGCGTTAACCATAAACCAGTAGGGAGCCATACGTTCATAGGCTGTCACCTGATTGGTGACTTCCGGTAGGGCATGCTGGCTCATGAAAGAGCCGACTTCGGGGACCAGGTCGAGAAAATCAACCGTGAAGGTGTAAGCGCCGCCGGTAAGGGCGCCGCTTCTGAAGTAGAGCAGATCGTAGATCAGGCCGTAGGTCGAATATTGGGACCACTGAGTGCCGATTTGCTGGGTGTGGAAAGTAATTTCTCCCACATCGGGCCGGTATGCCTGGACCGTCCACAAGTGGCCACCATTTTCAAACCCGGTTTGGGAGAGGCTTTCGGGGTTTTTACTTAAGGCCAGGCGCATCAAAAGCAGTTTAGTGAAGACCTGTTTTTGGGTATCGGTGTTGGCTGCGGCCTGATTGCCTAATTTAATATAGCCCAGATATCCGGCCAGGTAGTTATTAAGAGTGTAGGGAGTGCTAATTCTGAAGCGGTTCCCGGTAAAGGGATTTTGGAGCTTGTTGGAAACTGCGGAAAAGAGAGTTTGGGCATTGCCGAATTCCTGAGCATATTTGGCCAGGGTATATAAACTTTTGGGTGAGTAAGACCAGCCTTGAGTATCGATAGACCAGTTTACAGAGGTGTTTTGGTTTATAACCCGATTGGCCCGGTTGAACTCATATTCAAAATCCGGAAGAGGGAGATGGTCTTCCCGGCGGGTTCCACTGCCAAAGCCGGTGTGGACGATCGAAGTGATTGGATCGTGACTGTATTCACTCTGAATGTAAGTGCGAAGGGCCAATTGCTGATCTGACGGAAGTAGCGGTAGTGCATCAAGCAGAGTAAGAATTGTTTCTGAGGGGTTGTGGTAATACTGGAACAGCCATTCTCCGGCTGAGTTGTCTAAGTTATTGAGAATGCCGTAGTAAATGCGGTAGGGGCGTAAATGTCCGGCAGTTTCCATAGCTGAAATCTCCCGGCTTAAGCGAGAAACCAGCGGATCTGAAGCTGAAGCTGCAGTGGATGAAGCCGGGGATTGGGTCCACAAAGAGGAAACTCCGGGAATGGTCACGCTAAGTTGACCGGTGTTGGCAACGGCAGCCCATCTGCCTAAAGGAAGAGGGTAATTAAGATCCAGGTGGTTTGCCAGGGGCTGGGAGTTGAAAGTGATTTGAGTGTTATTCCAGGCAGCCAGCGCGGTAGTGGGAGGAATAAAGGCGACATCTGAAGGAGTACTGCCACCGGCAAATCCGAATTTAGTAAAAGCGGAATAACTGTAAGTTTGGGTGGCACTAGCGGTGGTAAAGGAGGAGTTTTCGGTCCAGGAGGTGGGGAAAACTCTGGCCAGCTGATCGATTTGATCGGCTTTGGATACTTCAGCTGTGTTCGGCCCTGCTACCTGCCAGCGATCTAAGATTGAGTTCAGGCGATCGTCGGCATAATAGGTGGGGCCTTTGCCGGGTAAGGGACTGCTTAAACCATTAAAAGGAGTAAGGCTGATGTGTCCGGTTGATGAGGCAAAGTTTAAGATGATTCCGGTTGAACGGACGCTGATTGAGGAAGGACGATTTTCCAAGGAAACGACAACCGGAAACCAGCGATGGTTGTCGGAAGTGTCCCAGACTATAAACCAGCCGTCGGTCAGGCTGCTGCCGGCAACGTCGCCTGCGCCGATAACCCGGGTGATTCCGGATGCGGATGGATAGGCAATTCCGGCAACCGGCCCGGAGAGTTTGAGATATGAGCCGGTGTTATGTAATAGCAGGGTAGGAGTAACAGGCGAGGTGCGGATAGTCAGAGTGCCGTTGTCATAAGTAGAAGTGAGGGTAGGAGCAAATGTCGAAGCTGTGACTGTGGTTTGGGTGGGCATAAGTGAGGGGTGGGCAATAACAGAAAATGGATTAAACACATACATGGGATACGAATTCAAAGCGGCGTTTGGCCTAAGGTCTAAATACGATTCCTGTTGGTGCCATGTAGGCCAGATGTTGGTATTGGAGGTGACATTGGAAAAGATTCCGGTAATTTTTAGAGGACCTTCGGTGGCTGTTACCTGGACGCCGGTATTTTTGTTTCGAATTGAAGCAATGGCGGCGGTTTGATTCCAAAGGTATTGTTTGGCAGTTCCCTGGGAACTGAATTCAACCAGGGCGTTATTGGTGATGGAGTAGACCTTCCCGCGAAAAGGAATCATGGGCGCCTGATCACCGGATTTCCAATAGCCATATGGCCAACCCCGGCGGAACAATTCGGGAACGAGGTAACTTAAGAAGCTGTCGCCGCCCTGATCCCAATAATTGCTGGACTGGGTAGGGCTGGATGAATAACGAAAGACTCTGGCTGCCCGTTCGGCCATCAGTTTATGGTGAATAAAGTTGGGGCCGGCCGCATAGGCTGAGGGTTCGTCGATGGCCCAGTTACCTTCAGGTAAACTGAAATATCTACTGCCGGGAACCCAACCTACCAGTCCCCCCCGGCCGATGGCACTATTGGTGATGTAGTTGTTGCGGGCGTAAAGTACGTTATCAGATCCGATAAGCGGAGGATAAGCGGTGCCGGCTTTTCCGCCAACATAAGCAAATGGCATATGGTCGTCAACCTGGCCATTGCCTTCCAAATCGGCTAGATATTCATTTCCGTTGGCAGCGTAGACCATGAAATAAGTCCGGCGGTAAGCACGATTGGCAGATTCAGTGACCCGGGTGGCCGGATCGCAGGTGGTGGTGTTTTCCGAGAGAATATAAGTTTCGTTTTGGTTGTCTAAATAGGTGATGTGTTTAGCAGCGCTAAGCATGGAAAATCCGTGCATCCAGGGCTGATTTCCGGCTTCAATGGGCACAATGGGCAGAAAGGAGGTAAAGGAGTTACGGTCGCATGTGCTGCCCTGCGAATACAAATCGGTTGATTCCAGGTGGGTTTGAGTGATGTCAAACAAACGAACGAAGATGACATATTTGGTGCCGTTGTACGAATAAACGACCGGCCAGTAGGACTGAAACATGGGACCGGGAAATTTGTCTTTTTGCGGGGTGGATGGGTCGGCGTCTGATTTCCAAATGATGGCTCCGGTGTCGGCACTGATGGCATAAGCATGCATGTCGTTACTGGCGACATACAGAACTCCGGCATCGTAGGCAGGGGATTGGTAAATGGTTCCACCGGTTTGCTGACGCCACTTAAGCGATCCGGTATTGAGATCAAAGGCATAAACTGATCCATCTCTGTTGGCGGCATAAACGGTATTGTTTATGACAATCGGATTGCTTTGAAACCCGGCTTCAGCTTCTGGACTGCGCCATAGAAGCTGATACGAATTACCATTATCCTTGATGGCGTGAATCCGCTTGTCCATTCCGGGAAGGTAAGCTACCCCGGCTACGACGGTAGGGGAGTTTCCTGAAGGAAGCGAAGTAGGATAATGCCATTTCAGTCCGGAGGTAGCTTGTCTTGATGGAGTGTCGAATCGGACGGCCGAAGGGTCAACGGCATACAATCCATCGGAAGCGGCCACATAAATAGTGTCACGACCCTGGGAATCTTTTGTAGCTATGGGGTGAATACGTTGGGAAACATAAGAACCGATGGGCAAAAACCAGTCGGGAGTTAATGTACCGGGAACATCTTCTGAAACTGTACTGGTGCGGTTATAGTTGCCGGCTACGGTAAACCAGTCAGTGGAGGGAGGCAGGGTTTGGGCGCGAGCAAGCTGAGGGGAACCGAGTAAACATACTAAAAGTATTAATAGATTGACGACTGTCATAACTGATATTTAACTATAGCTAATCATAATAGTATATTTGCGAACGGATGTGAACAGGTATTTGGATTGCAGTGATTTGCTGATTGCAAGGATTAGGGGGTATGCTAAAATTTGCGCATGGCTTACGTGTGTGATAATTGTGGAAAAGGCGTGCAATATGGAGAGTCGCATACTCATGGACGGGGTGTGGCAGGAGGCAGGTGGAAGAAAAGAGCACCCAGAACCAGAAAAGTGTTTAAACCTAATTTGCACAAATGGGAAGGATTGAGATTGTGTACCAAGTGTCTAAGAAAACTTAAGGGGAGTAAGGGAAAGTAATTTGAGACGTTTGCCTTCAGGATTTATAGTCCACAAGCCAGGCCATGGCCAATAGGCTCTGAATTTGGAATCAAGAAGGGGAGATTTTGCGGCCAGCTGGGATTTCAATTCAGGATACGGGACAAAGCCGTCCTGGCGGGTAAGCTTTCTGGTGTAGGTAGATTGGGAATCGTCCTGGGCAACAGGGTGAATGGACTTTGGAAGTGAGTTGTTTTGAAGCAAATCAAGAAACAAATCGGTACCTTTTTCAAATAATCTCTTTCCCAATATTGGGGGAGTGTCGGTGTCTAAAATGACGTCTTTTTTTTGGGCGACAACCGGTCCGTGATCCATCTGAGCATCCAGTTGAATAACGGTTACACCGGTATCTTTTTCTCCATCAAGTATTTGCTGTTGCAGGGGTGAAGGACCCCTATATTTAGGAAGCATTGATGGGTGAATATTGTATATTTGATTATTAAATATACTCAGTATGTTTTGCGGAATAATCTGGCCGAATGCCGCCACCAGACCCAGTGTTTGGTTGTGGGAATCAATAAAATTTTCAGGTAGTTTTTTAAGCGATTCTATAACATGGATTTGATACTTTTGGGCCAGTACTTTTACGGGATTGGGGGTAAGTTTTAGATGGCGACCTACCGGTTTGTCAGGCGAGGTGACTACGTAACGCAGCTGAATGTCGTTGGAGGTGAGTTGGTGGTGGATTAATTTGTCTAAAACCGGAAGGGAGTACTCAGAGGAGCCAAAAAAAATGAGATTTATGCTCATGATTTGATTCTATACTAATTTGGTTGATTTGAAATATATTCTGTCTATAATGTGCAGTATGTCTAACTCAGAAGCTAGAGAACAGAGGGGTGACGATAAGCAGCCTCCTCAGGAGCCTTCTGACATGCAAAAGCTTTATGATGCAGCGGTGGAAGGTAATAATGCAATGGCTGATGGCGATAGAAAAAAAGCCAGGTTAGCTCTTCATCGGGTAACATGGTTGACAGAAAAAATGAAAGATGTTGACAGAAATACTGAGAGCAAGCAAGAAGAAGTAACCTAGATCGTCACTTCTTCGTAAACTTCACCCTTGATCAGATACAATTTTGAATGTTGAGTGAGAACGTGGTCGACAAAAAGAATTCCGTTTAAGTGATCGGTTTCGTGTTGGATGATGTGAGCTAAAAACCCGGTGAACACACCTGTTTTTTCAACTAATTGAGGCTCGGGCTGGGTCATATCGATGTCTTGGTATTTGACGGTAACTGATTGGGATCTTTTAATGGGGGAATAGTGGTTGGGGATTGAGAGGCAGCCTTCATAGACGCCGTTTTTGGCGTTCGGCTGTTGCAGGCGCTGGCTGTATTGAGTGATTTCGGGATTGATAAACAAAAGCGGTGGTTTTTTGAGGTCGGGTCTGGCTAAGAATAACTTAAGCGGTTCTCCTACCTGAGGAGCTGCCAGGCCTACTCCTTCAGGATCTTTGGCAGACAGCAAAGTTTGGGTCATATCCTCAATCAGATCCAGAAGTTTTTTGTCGACTCTTTCTACCGGTTTGGTTATCTGACGCAGGACAGGATGGGGAACGCAAACTATTCTGGCCATGAGTCGATTTTAGCAGACTGGGAGGCAATTTCTTCAAGTTGTAGTTTGGGGTCGGCAAAATCAGGCTTAAGTTTTAATGAGTTTTCGAACTCCGCTTTGGCTTTGGGGAACTGCTCTTGGTACTTGTAGATCACGCCCAGATTGTAGGGAATCCGGGGATCGGTGGGAGAAATTTCGGAAGCCGTAAGTAAATACTTAGCGGCAGAATCTAACATCTCCGGGTTGACTGTAGAGAGAATGATGGCGGCTTTTGAAGCTGATTTGTAGTAGTTGGGGTGGTGGGGATTGGCAGAAATGGATTTATTGATGAGAAACTCAGTGATTTTTTTCAGTCCGGCCGAGGTGGAGGCATCCGAATCCGAAGTAAGAACTGACATATATGCGGTGGCCAGGGCCAGTTCTGAGGAGATGGCCGGCTCGCTAGAGTTGAGTTCGTAGGCCTGATTGAGTTTTTGGTAGGCAGAAACAATGTAGGAAACTTCCTGGGTCAGAGCAAAAGCGCGCAGATCGGTTTGACCGCCGGAGTATTTGGTGTCGGCTAACCAGTAACGGGCAAGCATTAATTGAACGTATCCGGCCGCACAAAGGGCAATTAAAAACAGAAATACATTTCTGAAACTGTTTTCGGAAGGAGGCAGAGGGACTGGGGGGTCACGTTGAAAAGAGAGACTAATTGCAGGGAGTAAAAACATGAGTATTTGTACCGGAACTACTGAAAAGCCCCAAAAGTTTGTAAAGGGGATGGTTAACCAGCCAGCCAAAAGGGCGAGACTTAGATTTGAGTAGGTCGGGTCTATTTTTTTAGCATGGTCGGATTTTGAGGCCAGTGGGGCTGGGGGAGGAATCAAGACCGACCTAATCAGTACGTACCCCATGACTACCAGCAAAACCAGGTATGACCCCAGGCCGAGAATGCCGGTGGTAGTTAAGTAGTTTAAGAATTCATTGTGGGCTTTGTTGTATAAAAGTTCCCATTCGGAAGTCGCGTTGTGTTCCGGGGGACGATTTTGATAGTAGGCCATGGTAAAGGTTTCCGGACCGGTGCCTATCAGGATAGTTTGATTTGATGACAGCCAGGCTCTGACAGCTCCGGTCCAGACTATTTTTCTGATGGCTTCGGAGTTAGTGCCGCCTGATTCCAAAACCGTGCCGGTGGGAGTTTTTACGGGTGGGGAGGTGTTAGTGGGCGGAAAAAGATAGTCGCGAAAAGGGTTTGAGATAAGAAGCGGGAAAACAATCACCGAAAGCCAGGCGATAACGGCCAGGTAATTTTTTACGGTTTTAATACCGGACTGTTTAATAGTTAAACCCCAGAAGACCAGCCACGAGAGGCCAAAAGCCAACATGCCGGACCGGCTTTTAGTGTAGATGAGACAGACAAAAAGAAGTGCAAAAAGAAACAAATGAAAATAACCACCCTTTTTTGAAGTCAGCCAGGAGAGGGGAATAAAGACCAAAGCAATTAGATATGAAGCCAGCCAATTGGGCTGGCCGAGAGTACTAAAGACCCGGTTTTGAACGTCCTGAACCCAGATATGGGCGTCGATCCCCATGTGCTGGGCTGCGCCGTAAAGCGAGACCAGGAAAGCTGCTAATAAAGCGAATTTTAGATTTGTCAGAGTTGATTTACGGTCCATGTAGGTGACAAAGCTCCAATACAAAAGGCTGTAGCTGACCAAAGAAAGAAGACCGCCGTTGAAGCGGGAATAATACCCTAAAAGAGAGATTTGCTGATTGATGGAAAAAAAGAAACTCAGTAGTTGACTGGCCAGAAACAGCAGGATGGGCCAGTCTAAAAGAGAACGGCGAAAAATAATTTTACGCTGAAAAATCATATCCGAGACCCAGGCAAAGACGATTACGGAAGTGAGGCTGTAGGTGGCGACGATTTTGTTAAATTCAAAAAGCTCGGAGTTGTTAGGAAGAAAAATGAGGGGAACCAGGACTAACAGTAAGTGGAAACAAATGCGGATGACTTTCGCCGGCCAGGACATAGACATGATTCTACATTAAAAATTGGATTGGGGTAAAATTGTGAATGCATGGAAAAAACAGTTACCCGGCGAATGATTTTATCGGTGGCAGAAACTGTGGGGATGACTTCAAAAAAGGTTTTGGAAGTATTATTTCTTTTAAGACACGGACAAGCGGTTGAAAATAATGAATTGGTTAAACGGACAGGAGTGTCGCGAAACGTGCTTAATTTGTTAAAAAAAGAGTGGTCTGAACTGTTACTTCCGGGTACCGACAAAACCCAGATGAAGCCAGAAGTGGTAGGGGAGTTGGATTTACTGTTCGGAGAAGGTTGGCAGCCTGATGATAGCCTGTGGAGGGTATTAGACGGAGAGCTGGGAAGAAGAATGATGAATCTTTTAGACAAATATGCTCATTTAAGACCGGAGCCAAACAGGGCGTACGATCAGTTTTATGCCACAAAAGAAACGGTGGCCAAAAGAGCTGAGCTATTAAATTTTATGGATGACGTGGCCGGCAAAAGATTGTTGTTTTTAGGAGATGATGATTGGGGATCGGTGGGGGTTGGGTTACAAAAGCAGGCAGAAAAAGTAGTGGCTTTGGACGTAGACAAACGGATGCTGGGAAGTATCAGACAGCTGGCTGAACTGGAGAAGTTGGAGATTGAAACCGAAATGTACGATGCCAGAGACCCGCTTTTCAACAAGTGGGCCGGGAAGTTTGATGTGGTGTTTACGGATCCGCCATACACCCCACAGGGAGTGGAGTTATTCCTGTCCAGAGCCGTGTCTGGTTTGGACCTGTCCAAACAGACAGCAAGAATATACTTGTGCTTTGGTAACAGTGATCGGGCCAAAGAACGGTTTTTGCCAATTTACGAACTATTTGTGAAGTCGGGGTTGATGATTCGGTGGGTGTGGGATAAATTTAACAGATATCAGGGGGCGGAATCGATCGGGAGCGCCAGCAGCTTGTTTATATTAGAAACTACATCTAAAACAAAACCGTTAATTTCAGGTAAAAACCATGGAGCAATCTACACCAATAATTAATCATTTTGTGGCCTTAATTCGATTAGCAGGAGTGGACGATTGGGGAAACCTAGCCAGTAATTTGGCCGAGAGCCTAATCCAAAAGCTGAACTTAACGGTGATTAAATCTGACAGTCACAACTTTTCTCCCCACGGAGAAACAAGAGTGTATTTATTGTCACAGTCGCATCTGGCAATTCATACCTGGCCGGAAGACGGGGTGATGCATGTGGACCTAGTCACCTGCAGCGAAGCCAATTTAGGTCAGTTTGAGGAGGGGGTACGACCGGACTTCCTCAGGGAGAAAATAATTGATTTGCAGGCGAGAAAAGTATAGAAGAGAAGATCGAAAAAGACGGAGCGATATGGGAAATGGTAAAATGGGTGATGACAGAAAAAGGCAGCTGGCATAAATTTAGAAGGACAAGTCCCAGTTGGAGAGAAGTTGATGATACAGAGAGTAGGGCCATTCAGGAAGCGTTAAGGATAGCGGATGAGGTCGTCAGATTGAGAGACGCAGCTATTTCGAAGGTGGATCCGCAAGTGGGGGAGATGCAAAAGTTGGTTAAGCAAAAAGCAAGGAGGGGGGAACTGGATATGGGCTTGGTGTTAAAAATTGCCGAAAGAATGGCTGACTTAGAGCAATCGGGTAAGATACCCAGCACAGAGGCTTTAGAGAATCAGGCGAGAACAAAATTGGGTCTTTTAAAGCATTAGCCAATAGTTTCTGGCTCGAGAACGGATTTTAAACGTTGAGCAAACTGGGTTGGGTTTTGATAGCGATCTTTAGATTCTTTGGCTAAAGCTTTTTGAAAGATAGTAACTAATTCAGAAGGTGCGTTTGGAATTGAATTGGGATCTAGGCTAGCTCCGTTTTGGAAATCGTTGTAGTCTGGTAAACGGCCACCTAAGGCTTGGTAAGCTACTGCTGCTAAGCTGTAGACCTGGGCTTGGGGATTGGCGACTTCAATTTGACCTGCCTGAGTCCAGGTAAAGGTATTTAATTCTGGAGGGGAATAGACTTCGTTGGTACCGACTAGTCCGTGTTGGGTGACCGTGGAAACAGTCATACCCAGATCTGAGAGGGCGTATGATCCATCGTCCCTGCGCCAGATTTGGG
This sequence comes from Candidatus Amesbacteria bacterium RIFOXYB1_FULL_44_23, assembly GCA_001773775.1. GTDB lineage: Bacteria > Patescibacteriota > Microgenomatia > CAZETR01 > Amesbacteraceae > MEXR01. The sequence goes on from MEXR01000032.1 coordinate 51,531, forward strand.
CGGGGCTAATGTCTGTATTTATGACCTGTTCAGTTTCTCTCAGATAATCGAGAGCTGAGGCTATCTGAGTGACCATGGCAGCGACTTGTGGCAACCGGTCAGAAGAAGGAAGGGTGGCTATGTGTTCTGTGGCGGTTACGGGAAGAAATTCCCGAACCAAGGCTGGGAATTTCTTGGTTGAGGTTAGAGGTATCTCAGTTGTAGCGTATGCCAAAGCCAGATTCGGGTGTGTATTTTTCATTAGTATTTCAGCCTCAATTTTGAATTGATCGGCTATTAAATTATCCCCATAAGCCAGGACAGTATTTCCCCGGGGAAACAGCATTTTTACTACTACTTTCTTACCTTTTAGCTTGCCTTGGTAAGTAATGGCAAAGTCACCTGCTCCCAGGGGTGAATTAAGGTCGATAGTCAGGCCAGAAGGAGTTTGGGGAGCCCACTCTTTTTTTGAGGATAAGGCCCGAACGACGGCTGCCGGACGGTCTTGGCTGATTTCAGGATTGGAATCCATAGATTAGTTAGATTATATGTTAAGTAATATAAATTTAAAGCGAGGGGCCCGCGCTCGAAGACTAGTTGCGTTTTTAAACTTTACGTAGAACGTAAAGAACACAATTTTGTCTTATGTGAGCGCGGGCCCAGGCAGTGATGAGTTTCTATCGTTTGAACAGGTTTTCAGGTCTTAGGTCTGGCAAAGGGATTTCTGTAATTTCATAGAGTGGACTATATTTCGCTCTGGTGGCCTCCCACCATTGCCAGCCTTGTCCTACCTCTAGCCACGTTGATTCAGGAGAAGCCCCGTGCCCGTTCCAATCCTTGTTTGAAAGGATCCACGCACAATTCCAAAGGAGGTCCTTTGGGTTGAAAAAACTTTGTGAATCGATTCGAATGCACCCGCCTGGTGGGCACAAATAACCTAGTGGGCGAACGGGTGCCGACAGAACAGTGAACCAAACATATTTGTTCACTATCAGTAGCACCGCTACGTGCGCCTGTTGTCTGTTCGTAGCGTCTACTCCTGCGTAGATACGGACACTTCCATTTGAGTGGCCATCTCCTTTTTTATGCAGACAGTAGCCGGCTGAACAGACTGTAGCAGCGGTTAAGGCTGCTTTTATAACTTGCTCCGATTCATTTCCTAACTGATCACCCCATCCAGGTAGGGGCGATCCATGCCGTGTTGACATCCAAACGGCTTCCGAAAGCGAGGCCGCAGTGAGGGGTGGTCCTAAAAGTTCAGGACCCGCGTCGCTAGATAGCAGTGTGGCGATTGAGGCTAGTACAAATACTCTGGACAACACTACTACTGCGCCGTCCGTTATGAATTCGTACCCGACCGTTTTATACGCCAGTGATGCGATAGTCGCAACACTGGTGTCATTGGCCTCAAAAGCTATAACCTCTTCATTTTCTGGGAATGAATCACACCAGAATATTGAAGTCTCGCTATCATCAGTCGTAGGCTGCCAAGGGCTTGAGGTCAATGTCCCATTGCATGTAAGAGCTTGCCACATTAATGTAGCAGAGTTTCCAACAACAACCCCATCATCTCTGGCAAAAACTATGCTTCCACTTTCCCTGGACACGGCGGTACTCCAGGTATAGTAGTGGTGAATTTCCCCAGATTGGGGAGGGGCGACAAAAAAGTCATAAATTCCCCCGTTGGGGTTTATTTCCCAACCAAAATTCATCCGGAGAACTTGCTCTAGTGTTACGTCTACCCCACACAGTGTGCGGATAGAATCGGTTGCGAATTGCCAAGGGTTTGTTACTCCGGCTGGTATTTCAACCCTGCATATAGGGGTTTTGAGATCGAGAACTGGTTCTGGGTTTACATTTTCGATAGCTGGCTGAGAAGCCGGCTGAACTGAATCCGACGAGGCATTGATTAAGTCTGTTGGGGCTTTGTCGGGAATGGCGGTGGCAGTTGGTCCGCCACATTTTGCGGCCATTATAAAAACTGAACTGGCCAGCATCAATCGAACAAGCTTATTAAGCTTCATTGTGATCTCCTTTTCTTTTTCTTTTGGTCGTTTTTTTTGGCCCTTTTTCTTCCTATGCTTCTTCCTTTTTCCTTTTTTTATCCTTTCTTAGCCTCTCTGAACCGGTGGGCTGGAAAACCGAGATTGCTTTTAGGTCCCATGGATGCAATCCGCAAAAGGGGATACCAATTTGAGTTATCCCGCTTAACGGATTGCACCGTAGACCTATAGCTTTATAGAACTACATCACTACCATTTTAATGTGCTAGATTGCAAAAAAGGCGCAAATAGTTCCTTGGAATTCAAGAAACCTGCGCCTGATTTACATGGATATATCCTATAATAAATATAGTCGAAAGTCAAGTATTATAGGGTATTTGCCGGTAAGGGTGGATTTTGGAGCCTGTGTGGGAGTATGATGGGGAGGCTTTATGGCTAAAAAAGTAACCAAGGCGGTGATTCCGGCGGCTGGGTTTGGGACCCGGTTTTTGCCTCAAACCAAGGCTATGCCAAAGCAAATGTTACCAATCGTAGACAAGCCTATTATTCAGTACGTGGTAGAGGGGCTGGTGAAGTCGGGAATTGAGGATATTATCGTGGTCACCAACTACCACGAACGGGCGATTGAGGATCATTTTGACCGACCACATGCCGATCTGACTGAGAACATCTTGATGGGTGGTGAGAAGAAACGACCACTTCTTGATATCCTAAACGAGATTTCAGACATGGCTAATTTTGTATATGTCAGACAGAAGGGGCCGTATGGTAACGGAACCCCATTATTAAACGTCAGGAACCTGGTCGGAGATGAACCGTTTATATATACCTGGAGCGATGAGTTTATTGATACCAATGGAGGCAAGTCGGTATTTGAGCAGCTGATCGAGGTGTACAACGAATACGGCTGTTCGGTGATGGGCTCGATAAGAGCCAGATCTGATGAAGACTACAAGCGGTTTGGGTTTGCAGCCGGCAAGGAATTAAGACCGGGTTTAATTGACGCTGACGCAATTATTGAAAAGCCGGGAAAGGAGAAGGCTCCTTCAAACCTAGCTCAGGTGACGGCTTATTTGTTTACTCCGGAAATCTTTGCCAAAATTTCTGAGGCCAAGGACAGGCTAAAAGAAGGGGAAGAGCTATGGTATAACGATGCGCTCAAATTGATGCTGGCTGATGGTCAAAGGGTTCTGGCTAAAGAAATTGAGGGGGGAATTTATCGTGACGCGGGAACAAAAATTGAATATCTGAAGACGGTGGTTTCAATGGCAATGAAACACCCTGAAGTGGGGGAAGAATTTTCAAAGTGGCTTAGGGAATTGAAGTAAGTTAATAATCAAGAACTTTGCAGGTTGAATAGTTTCAGGAAACAAGTCTAGCGTTCGGATGAAAACCCGCGTCTTTCTGATCCTCTTTCACGCCGGTATCTGTACACTTCTGCCTTTAATTCATTTCCCGATTGACCGGTTGCAAGGTTAGTAAGGTATGGACATCCGGCGTGAACGCACTTAGCAAAGACCCCTCCAGCAGTTTGACAATTAGAGTCTTTTTTAGAGGGATGGTTGCAAACGTATTCAGGATGGTTTGGCATATGGCGGAAAAGAAGCATTGTACTAACTGGATAGTAAGATTTTAAGTGGGAGATTTGGATGACCAAAAAGGCCTTAAATATGATAAAATACAGTTATGTCTAGTAGAATTAATAAGATAAAACCGAGAGTGTCAGATGCGGTTGACGGGGGAGAGGGAACAGAGATTCACCGAGATAGGTCAGAAGAACATCTGGACCATCGATTTGGATATGGAAGGGAGCTATCTCAGGGAGATACTTCTGACTTTTATCAGCCCGGACGGAGGGTTTCGGTGGAAGAGGCGCGGCTTCGTCAATTGAGCTTGCAGGAAGGGATGGATCAGCAGGTGGTGGATGAGAATCGGTTTCCGGAAGATCCGGAGCATGTGACTCGACGCGGGTTGCCTCCATGTCAAAGAGTGAATGATGAGGGTACACGTCGTGGTGACACTCCGGGAAGAAGGAGATAAACCAAGGCTTCTTTATTGGGAAATCGATTGATGGGTTTTTGGCTTGGGTCTTGAGGAAAAGAGAGGTTAGTGTATATTGCGAGGTAGAGCTATGTTTGATTATATTTTTGGACTGTTGTCACATGACGTCGGTATTGATTTAGGGACGGCAAATACCCTGGTACATGTTAAGGGGAAGGGGATAGTGATCCGGGAGCCGTCAGTAGTAGCCAGACACAAAAAAACCAAACAGGTACTAGCTATCGGGGAGGAAGCCAAAAAAATGCTGGGGAGAACACCGGCGACCATTGAGGCTATCAGGCCGTTGAAAGACGGAGTGATTTCCGACTTTGATGCGACCGAAGCCATGCTGAAAAAATACATCCTGATGGTGCACGAGTCAGGACAAATAATCCCTAAAGTTCCCCGACCGCGGGTAGTGGTGGGAATTCCTTCAGGGGTGACAGAAGTTGAAAGGCGGGCGGTACAGGAAGCGGCATTGTCGGCAGGAGCTCGGAAATGTTATCTGATTGAAGAGCCGATGGCAGCAGCCATAGGAGCGGAATTACCAATATCTGATGCCGGAGGGGTGATGGTAATTGATATCGGCGGAGGAACCAGCGAAATGGCAGTAATTTCTCTGGGGGGGATTGTTCTTAACAGGTCAATCCGGGTGGCCGGAGATGAGATGGATGAGGCCATCATCCATTTTATGAGGTTAAAATACAATTTACTGTTAGGTGAAAGAACGGCTGAGGAACTTAAATTTGCCCTGGGAAATGCCCACGTAACTGCATACGGCGATAAAGACCAAATAAAGTATATGGTGGTTAGAGGCAGGGATTTGGGTACCGGCTTGCCCAGAACTATTAAAGTAACTTCTACCGAAGTGAGAGAAGCGTTGATGCCGGTTTTAAAACAGATTACGGCCGCTGCGGCAGAACTGATTGAAGAGACCCCGCCGGAACTGGTGTCGGATATTTTGGAACGGGGGATTGTTCTGGCCGGAGGCGGATCTCAAATTGTGGGGATTGAGAAGCTTTTGAGTGAAGACACCAAAATGCCGGTGTTTATCACCGAAGACCCGATGACGGCAGTGGTTCGCGGTTGCGGCAGAGTTTTAGAAGATGATGAATTACTCAGGAAAGTAAAAGTGGTGGGGGGACTGAGATAGACAGGTGGCGGTAAGAAATTATAATGGGACCATGAGAAAGTTTAAGCCGGGGATAGGATTTTCGGACTTTGTGGTGACGGACCAGATGGAGAAAAGAATAAGAATCGGCGATGATCAGGAAAGGAATTTCCGGATGGGGTGGCTGGTGTGGATTTTGGTACTGGTGGGGTTTTCCGTTTTAGGAGTCAGGCTTTTGACACTGCAGGTTTTTTTCGGAGAAAGATACCGACTGTTGTCTGATGAAAACAGAGTCAGGACAATTAAGTTAGTGGCTCCCCGGGGGGTGATAGCTGATCGAAACGGAGTTGAACTGGCGGCAAACCGGTTGGTGGGTGAAAAGTGGAGACGGGTGTATTTGGCCGGAGAGGCGTTTTCTCACATGCTGGGTTATGTAGGAGAAGTGACGGAAGATGAAGTGGGGCTTATGAAAGAGCGGGGATTAAAGTTTCAGGTGGGGGATTTTATCGGCAGAAGCGGAGTTGAGGAATATTATGAGGAGGCGTTAAGAGGAATTGACGGGGGAATTCTGGTGGAAGTGGATAACCAGGGTATTGCTGCCAGGCAGTTGGGTCGAAGACAGCCGGTAGGAGGGGAACGACTGATATTGGGGATTGATGCCGACTTGCAAAAGACGGGGTTTGAGGCTATGGGCAACAAGAAAGGAGCGGTAGTGGCGTCTGACCCCAAAACGGGGGAACTATTGGTGCTGACCAGTTCGCCAAGTTTTGATGCCAATAGCTTAACGGCTAATTATTCGGATTTAATTACCAATGCCGACATGCCGTTTTTGAACAGAACGGTAGGCGGGGTGTATCCACCGGGGTCGATTTTTAAAATGATCACCACATCAGCGGCCATCGAATCAGGAGAAGTGTTGCCGGGTTTTACTTTTGAGGATGCCGGAGTGATTAAGGTAAATGAATATTCGTACTACAACTGGCTGTTTACCAAAAGGGGAGGTGTGGAGGGGACGATCGGATTTACCAGGGCGATCACCAGATCGACCGATACTTTTTTTTACAAAGTGGGTGAAAAAACCGGTCCGGAGAATATCGCTGATTGGGCGACAAAGTTCGGATTGTCGCAAAAAACGGGAATTGATCTTCCGGGAGAAGTGACGGGGTTAATACCGGATCCAGATTGGAAGATGGAGGTTAAAAATGAGCGGTGGTATCTGGGTGACACTTACATCATGTCAATCGGCCAGGGTGACATTCTGGTGACCCCGTTACAAATGAATGTAATGACTAATGTACTGGCCACAGGCGGAAGTAAATGCGTTCCGCATTTACTAAAGAATCCAAGCGGTAAATGTCAGACACTGCCGATGGCAAAATCGACACTGGATATCATCGAAAAGGGAATGGTGGGGGCTTGCAGCAGCGGGGGAACGGCTTACGTATTTTTTGATTGGAATGATGCGGCCAAAGCCGGACTATCCCAGGCAGCTTATACCAAAGCCCCGCCTGAGACCAAGCTGCCACTGGTAGCCTGCAAGACAGGGACGGCGGAGTACTGGGATGTGGCAAGTGGCAAAATGAAAACCCATGGCTGGCTGACGGCTTATGCGCCGGCTGATAACCCGCAAATTTCGGTGACGGTGTTGATGGAGGGAGGCGGCGAAGGGTCGGATGTGGCTGCTCCGGTTGTTCGTAAAGTGCTGGCCAAGTACTTCGGAATAACCGACACATATCCGTATCAAAGTATCAGAAAAGGAGAAGGGGAATAATTGACTGGTTACCTAACGACATGTAAAATATCTCACTGATATGGCAAAAACCGGAAATGGAATAGAAGGGGGACCGGGCAAACTCAGAGAAGTTTTAGTGACCGGGTCGATATTAGCAATAATGGGAATTGGCTTGATTGTTTTACTTGAACAGGGCAAGTTGGATTTGGGTCAGAGATTTTTGGAGGCAGTAGCAATATTAGGAGTGGGGGCGGGAGCTTTATCGAAGATTAAGGATTGGATGGGAGCATTAGGTTGGACTAGTACAGATAAGGACAAGAAGAGTTGATTGTTTGCTAATAGTGATTTGTGTTTATGCTAAGGTAGCAGAAGAGAAAAGGACACCCTTTGACACGGTGATTAAACCGCAGTAGGATGCGAAGGCCATGAGTTCAAGGTCGGAATTAATTCAAAAGGCTCGGTTGCCGCAAGAGTTGGTGGAACAAACTGCATTTGAAGCATTTCGCAATGTAGTAGTTACTTATCTACCACAAACTTCTACTGATTTGTATGATTTTAATGCAGTTGCTGAACAAGATATGGGCGCATTGAGAATGGCACTTAGAGTTGATTTAATGCCGAAAGATGAACAGAAGATTTTTGATGATTTAACTACCGGGAGCTTGTTGGGCGACAGCCGGGAGCAAACTCCGTTTGAGCATTTTGCCGAGCAGATAACGGAGGACGATGTGGATAAAATGATTCCGAAAGAATTAAAGGGGCTGGCGTTAAGGTGGGTAGTGTTGGGAATAGCAGCGAGGGTGCATTTGGCTCGGCGCATGGTAGCAAATATTGCTCAAGATTCGATCCGACCAGTAGACGATATTGGTTTTAAGAGTTGGTGTGAAATTGGAGCCAATACCAGCACTATGTTTAAAATTGCAAATGGGAGAAAAGTGATTGATGGTAGGTTTGTTTTTTACCGGATATTAACCAATTCGGGAGTTAAGGCCTATTTAGGCAGTCGGTAAAATTAGTGAAGGGGGATTGACGGGAAGGGTAAACTTGTGGGAACGTGTAGGGAGCATTTATGAACTTGATTATTGTTGAGTCGCCAACTAAAGCCAGGACACTGGCTCGTTTTTTGGGGGCTGGATTTGAAATCCGAGCCAGTTACGGCCATGTCAGAGATTTGCCACAAAGAAAGATGGGGGTAAAGATCATTTCTCCTAAGGCTAAAGATTCAGACGGATCGGGTGAATACAAATTCGTGCCCGAATATGTGATGGTGGATAAGCAAAAGGAGAGAGTAGATGAGATTAAGAAGTTGAGCGAACAGGCTGAGAAAGTATACCTGGCAACAGACCCTGACCGAGAAGGAGAAGCAATTGCCTGGCACGTGGGACAAGTGCTGGACGTCAAAGGGCTCACCCGGCGAATTGAGTTTCATGAAATTACCGAGAAAGCGATTAAGCTAGCTTTGGAAGATCCGCGGGAGATTGATACTAAGCTCGTAGACGCCCAACAGGCCAGAAGAATTCTGGACCGGTTGGTGGGATACAAGTTGTCACCTCTTTTGTGGAGAAAAATCAGAAAAGGACTGTCGGCCGGAAGAGTGCAGAGTGTGGCCGTTCGGCTAATTGTTGATAGGGAACGGGAGATTGAAGCGTTTAAGCCGGAGGAGTATTGGAACATCTCAGTTCTGGTTAAGGATGGCCAAAATTCAAAATTTGCGGTAACGCTGGTAGAAAAAAACGGGGAGAAAATAAAAGTTGTCAACGGTGATCAGGCACATCAGGTAGAGGAAGATTTGCGACAGGCGATGTATGAAGTTGAGAAGGTGGAGGAGAAGGAAATTAAAAAGTCGCCCCCGGCTCCGTTTACTACTTCCAGTTTGCAGCAAACAGCGGCAAACAAACTTGGATGGACAGCCAAAAGAACCATGCAGGTGGCTCAAATGCTGTACGAGGAAGGCTACATAACGTATCACAGGACCGATTCAACCAATGTTGCTACGGAGGCAGCTGAGGGAGTGGCGGTATTTATCACCAACGGCTTCGGGAAGGAATATGCTTTGGATAAACCAAGGTTTTATAAGACAAAATCAAAAGTGGCCCAAGAGGCACATGAGGCAATCAGGCCTACAGATTTTAGCTCTCAGCACACTGAACATTCGGCACAATTAAACAGGGATCAGGCCAGATTGTATGAGTTGATATGGAAAAGATTTGTAGGCTGCCAGATGGCGGAAGCGACCGGGGTAAGTGTCAAAGTAAGCGTGAGTGGTAAAACCAGCGGAGCAAGTTATGGACTGGAAGCAAAAGGGGAAACGATTAAGTTTGATGGCTGGTTGAAGCTGTATGAAACCGGCGGCCGAAAGGTGCAAGCGGCAACCGAGGAGTTGGACGAGAAAGAAAATGAAGTGCTGACTTTGCCGGAGATAAAAACAGGTGAGAAATTGGAGTTTGTAGATTTTTCTGGCGAGCAGAAATTCACCCAACCTCCGGCTAGGTACAATGACGCCTCTTTAATCAAGGCGCTGGAGGAAAGAGGTATCGGCAGGCCGAGTACGTATGCTCCGATACTGACTACGATTCAGGAGCGCCAGTATGTGGAAAGACTGGAAAAAAGACTGAAACCGACCAGTCTGGGAATTGCGGTAAGCGATTTTCTGGTAGCAAACTTTACCGGGATCGTGGATTACGGATTTACGGCCAGAATGGAGGATGAACTGGACGAAATTGCTAACGGGGACAGACTGTGGCAGCCGACTATTTCTGAGTTCTACGGTCCATTTGAAGCAGAACTATTAAAAGTCTCGGAAACGGCTCAAAGAGTCAAAGTAGAAGTGGAAATTACCGGGGACAAATGTCCGACATGCGGGCAGGGAGATGTGGTGGTCAGGATAGGCAAGTTCGGCAAGTTTTTGGCCTGCAGTAGGTATCCGGAATGCACTTACAAAGCTAATTGGCAGGAAAAAATCGGAGTGGCTTGTCCCAAATGCGGCGGAGATGTAATTATGAGGAAAACAAAGTCGCACAAGAATTTTTACGGCTGCAGCAATTATCCGAACTGTGATTTTGCCAGTTGGACTAAGCCTAAAGCAGAGGCTACGGAAACAGGAGGAAAAAATGAGTGATCAGTCCAGTCGGGAAGATGAGCCAAGGGTGCATAGCGCCGCCGCCAGAACGGTTAGAGACGGAACGGCAGTAACAGTGGTAACACTCCTAGCTTCCGCTATTTCCGAAAAGTTTGGGGGAGGGGGGTTTGCGGTTGGACTGTTAGCTATGACAATTCTGGCTGGAGTGCAAGCGGTGTCTAAAGTCGAGGCGCATCAGGAGTTGAACGGAGCAAAGATAGAAGAGGTTCCGGGGGCGGGTTTAGTACGTGAAGTGAGGGCGCAGACTGAAGCTTTTCTGGCTGTACTTAAAAATCTGAGAAGGGAGCCGAAATCAGAAGAGCGGGAGAAAGTAAGCGGGGGGATACAGGAGTTATCAAACGGAGATTAAATCGGTTTGGATCGTACAACACATTGCAAATAGTGTTGGTTTGAGTAAAATAAGCCAATGAGTGCAAGGAAAGGTTTGTTTGTGGTGCTTTACGGTCCATCCGGAGTAGGTAAGACCAAACAACTGGATTTGTTGGAAGAAAGATTGAGACGGGAGGGAATAGTAAATAAAAGAGTGGAGTATCCGATTTACGATTTGGCGGAAGCAGGACCAACGTTAAAAAAGATTTTATGGAGGCAAAAAGCAGCCCCAGCCGAAGAACAAATGCAGGAACTGTTCGCCCAGAACAGACGGGATTTCGAGCCCACCCTGAGAACGTGGCTTGATTCAGGAGTGACTGTTCTGGCTGAAGACTACAAAGGTACGGGAATTGTGTGGGGGTCAGTAAGAGGAGTGGATCCAAAGAGAGTGGAAGAGATCAATGATGGATTTGAAGATCCGGATGTGTCGATACTGATTGACGGACCAAGAAGACTGGATTTACGACCCGGGGAGGGTCACATCTACCAACAGAACGAGGATGAGTGGTATCGGGCCAGAAAGATGTACCTGGGAATGGCTGACAAATACGGCTGGATAAGAGTCGGAGCGGATGCTCCGATTTTGACTGTGGCCGGTAGGATTTGGACTGTGGTTAGACTAGCACTGGCGATGAAGAAGTAATGCGAGTCAAGATTAAGAGGTTCGATTTGAGTTTGCCCTTGCCTGAATATAAAACAGCTAAGGCTACTTCTGCAGATCTAAATGCCAGAGAACGCGTGGAAATAAAACCAGGTGAAGTAAAACTGATCGGTTTAAATATTGCCATAAAAATACCCAACGGATATGTGGGGATTTTGGCAGCTAGAAGTTCAACTCATAAGTTAGGATTAATGGCGGCAAACGGTGTGGGAATAATCGATCCGGATTATTGCGGAGATGAAGATGAATGGAAGCTGGCGGCTTTCAATTTTACAAAGAAAAAAGTGGTGGTGGAGAAGGGGACTCGAATTGCTCAGGTGTTGTTTTTGCCTTGTAAAAGGGCGAAGTGGACGGAGGTTAAAAAAATGGGAATCAGGAACAGAGGAGGATTTGGAACAACGGGAGTTAAGTAGTGTGGAAATTTGTAATAAAACCGTTGGTAATTTAAATAGAAGTGTGATAGAAATTTGTGAATGAAATTGGAAGACGGAAGCTATGCGCCGGCGGAATTTGCACAGGAGTTTGTGGCCAACAGGACTGATTTGACGTATCACGCACTACTACATCGGGTTTTAACTGAAGGGGAAAGGCGGCCAGACAGGACAGGAGTGGGTACAATCGGAGTATTTGGACATTTTATGGAGTTTGATTTAAGAACACACTTTCCTCTTGGTACCACCAAGAGGTTAAGTTTTAAATCTATAGCGGAAGAGCTGTTATGGTTTTTGAGAGGTGAGCAGAATATCCGTTCTTTGCAGGAGCGGGGGGTCAGCATTTGGGATGAGTGGGCTGATGCTGATGGTAATTTGGGACCGGTATATGGAGTGCAATGGCGAGGTTGGATGACAGCAGGTGGGCAGCGGGTTGATCAAATCGCTAATGTGATTAATGATTTGAGACATAATCCACATAGCCGGAGACACATTGTGAGCGCATGGAACGTGGGTGAGATACAGAAGATGGCACTACCTCCGTGCCATTTGTTAGTTCAATTTTACGTGGATGCCCAAAAAAAATTGTCTGGTCAAATGTATCAACGTTCGGCTGATATTTTTTTGGGGGTGCCGTTTAATATAGCTTCATATGCATTGTTAACCCGGATGGTGGCCCAGGTGGTCGGACTTGAACCCGGTTGGCTTAAAATGATTTTAGGGGACGCTCATTTGTATTTGAATCACCTGGAACAGGCAAGGGAACAGTTAAGCCGGACGCCATTTCCTTCACCAAGGTTGGAGCTGGATCCGGGAGTGACCGAGATTGATGATTTTAGATTTGAACATATTAAGTTGGTTGGCTACCAATCTCATCCTTCAATAAAAGCTCAGATTGCGGTGTAGGGGGGGTGTGATATATTGGGCGGAAATGATGGTAGAGCAGGAAGTGATGAAAATCAGACCCAGGTTGCGAATCGGAGCAGCAGGACAAATGACTTTTTTGGCAGGGACCAGAGCTCAGGTAGAACGATCCCACAGGCGGGCGATAGGAATAGGACCAAAAGAGGAGGAGGCCAAACGAGAAGAAATGTTGGAAAGTTTGGATTATCATCCACGTTACTTGGCACTTGGCTGTCCGCAGTTTTTTGAATTTAGATTCGGAGCAGATCTGACAGAATGGATATGCCGCTTGGACGAACCGGGTGATCCTAGGTGTATGAGTAGAAATATGTCACTCGCATTAAAGTTACTTAAGAAGTTGTGATATATTGTGCGAAATGGGGACTGAAAAAGGGGCATTTATTACTTTTGAGGGTGATGACGGGTGTGGAAAAACGAGCACAATTGGTGAGATCGCTCCAACATTGATGAAGATGGGGGTATCTGTATTGTCTGTCCATGAACCAGGTGGGACACAAATAAGCGAACAGATAAGGGGTGTGTTGAGTGCTCATGGAAATCACATGATCAGTCCTAGAACTGAGGCATTATTATTTCAAGGAGCCAGGGCTCAGTTGGTGGATGAAAAAATTTTGCCATGGTTGAAAGCAGGGGGAGTGGTATTATCTGACAGGTTTTACGATAGCACTTTGGCGTATCAGGGTTATGCCAGGGGATTGGACATGGGGGAGTTGAGGCAATTGATAAAATTTGCAACTGGCGGTCTGAAGCCAGATTTAACTCTTTTTTTTGATGTGCAACCAGAGATTGGGTTGGCTCGGGCTAGTGGGAGAGGTGAAATGGATCGGCTAGATTTGGAAAAATTGCCTTTCCACAAGAAAGTCTACGAAGGATATCAGGCGTTGATGAAAGAGGAGCCACAGAGATGGAGAAGGGTTGATGCTGGGAAGGATTTGGTCAGTGTTCAGGCGGAGGCGACAGGCTTGGTGTTGGAATTTTTACGATTAAGAGGAATAGGGCTTTTAGGGTTATAATTTGGGGATGGATAAACAAGTGGGGGAGTTGATTTACCAGGAGGAAGAAAGACAGCAAAAAACTCTGGCGCTTATTCCTTCAGAGAATTATGCCAGCCCGGCAGTTCGTGAAGCGATGGCCAGCTGCTTTGCCAACAAGTATGCAGAAGGGTATCCCCAAAAAAGATACTACCAAGGAAACGAAGTGGTCGATAAGTTAGAACGGTTGTGTCAGGAAAGGGCACAAAAGTTGTTTGGTGTACCCCATGTAAACGTTCAACCATTGTCCGGAGCGCCGGCAAATCTGGCAATAATTAAAGCATTATGGTCGGATAAAAATGATGTTCAATTATCTCAATTATTGTCTTCAGGGGGCCATTTATCTATGGGCCAGGAAGTGTCAGTTACTAACATGGTGATGCCGGCTGTTTTTTACACTTTGGACAAATCAGGCGAGATTAACTGGGAGGAACTTTTTGCCAAAGCCAGAGAGCACAAGCCAAGAATCATCTGGTCCGGGGGAACCGGTTACACCAGGATATTTCATTGGGAGAAGTACAGACTGATTGCTGACGAAGTGGGGGCCTATTTTGTGGCCGACATTTCGCATATCGGAGGACTGGTGGCAGGGGGAGCTCATCCGACACCTGTGCCTTATGCAGATGTAGTGATGACGACGACCCATAAATCACTGCGAGGCCCTCGGGGAGCTATGATTATGGTGACTGATCGGGGACTGAAAAAGGATCCTGACTTGGGTCAAAAAATTGATAAGGCAGTTTTTCCGGGAACTCAGGGTGGGCCTCACATGGAAAATGTAGCTGCCTTGGTGGTGGCTTTGGCAGAGGCGGGGACAGAAGAGTTTAAAGAGTACTCCAGACAGATTGTAGCTAACGCCAACACTTTAGCTTCTGAACTGGCCATCCGGGGTTATGAACTGGTTGGGGGAGGAACTGAGAATCATATGGTGTGGATTGATTTAAGCAACAAAGGGATTGACGGTTGGACTGCGGCCTGGGCGCTTGAATACGCCGGAATGATTGCCAACCGACAAACCGTGCCTGATGATGCCAAGTCGGCTTATTATCCTTCGGGGCTACGGTTGGGAACTCCGGCTGTGACCACCAGGGGAATGAAAGAAGCCGAGATGAAAACAATCGCCGGGTGGATTGATAAAGCGGTGGAGAGTTGCCGGGTTGCGGTTGGCAGCAAATACAAAGATATCGGAAATCCGGATAAAGTGAAAGACCAGGAGGCGAGAAAGAAATTCAAAGATGAGATGGCTTCAGATGCCGTTCTGGCTGGAATTAAAAAAGAAGTTGAAGAGTTGTGCGGGAGGTTTTTATGCCCGCGGTAATTTTTGACGGAAAAAAACTGGCTTTTGAAATTACAAAAGAACTGGAGATGAAAGTAGCCGGGTTGAATAAGAAAAAAGGCAGAAGATTGAAGCTGGTAACTATTTATAACCCGGATCATGAACCAAGCCGGGTGTACTCGAATATTAAGCAGAAAAAAGCAGAGGAAATCGGGGTGGAGTTTGAGAAGGTGCCGGTTGGGGGAATGACAGTGGAGCAAATAAGCCGAATAATTGGAAAGCTCAATTTGGATTTATCAGTGGACGGGGTGATGGTCCAATTGCCGTTGGGAACTGCAAACGACAAAGAATTAATTGATCAAATTGATTTAAAAAAAGACGTTGACGGACTTAGGGCTAACTCGGTGATAGTGCCGGCAACGGTGAGGGCAGTTTTAAAAATTCTGGGAGAATTATCTGAACAAAATAATAGTAAGGTGCTGGTGGTCGGTAACCTGGGGTTGGTGGGGGCAAGGTTACAAAAGGAACTGGGGTGTGAAGGAATGGACAAACATAACTTCGATTCGGAGAAAATTAAAAGCTTCGATGTAGTGATTGGCTGTACGGGTGAAGCGGGGCTAATCAAAGCCGAGATGGTCAAACAGGGTGTGGTGGCAATTGATGTAGGGTATCCGGTGGGGGATTTTGAACCAGATGTGGCTGATTCAGCTTCATTTTTAACCCCGGTACCCGGCGGAGTGGGACCGGTGACGGTGGCGATGTTGTTTGCAAATTTGGTGGACCTGGTGTCGGATTGACTATCCTATAGTTTTATGGTTAAATTGTGGGTATGAGTTTGGCGGAGACATTACATTTAGGTGAGGCGGCGGCTGTCTGGAGTGGTAGGTTTAATAAGAGTGGGGTTGAGAGTAAAGCGAGCGCGCAGCGAGTTCCGGAAGATAAGAAAGAGAGACGGAGTTTTATGGCCGACAAGTGGAGCAAGTATGAGTCCAGGCTGATGACAGGCGAAATGTCGGTTCAGGAGGCAGTTGATGAGGCCAGACTGCAAACACGAGACGAGAGACGCCGGCTGGCACAGTCATTGTCCGGACGAATGAAAACCCGGGAAATGCGGGCATGGGCCACTGAACTGGAAGACGAACGCAGTGTTTGGTATGGAGTGAATCAAAAATTTCGAGGACAGGGAGAGGCCAGGATGGCAGCGGCCAAAAAGATTTACAGAGAACGACAAATGGTATTGTCAGAAGTGCCGTTACCTAAATCCGAGTTGGCAGACCCTAATTTAACCAGAAGAGCCGGATTGGCACTGACTTTGATGCAGGCCAGAGCAGAAGAGATAGTTGGACAAAAACCGGCTGGGAAAGTTTCGGGACAAGACAATCAACTTTCTGAACAGCCAGTGCAGAAGATATATTTAGAGGGTCAAGGCGGGGAAATAGTTTTGTATCAGCTGCGAAAAGCGGCGATCAGGCTGGATCGGGCCAATCGGGCGGTTGAGAGGTTCTTGGACCAGGGAGGATGTGGCAGGCTGGTGGGTGTGGCATTATTGGGATTGGCAGGACTTCTTGTTTGGCAGCTAGTCGACAATTACTCCGTTGTGTCGGAGTTTATTACTTGCGGCCCGGGTGGATATAATGATTGCGGTTGGTTAAAGCCTGAGCCTTAATTAGCCTTTTTAATCTAAATGATAGACACGTCTGAGCCAGTGCCTATAGGTGAACTGCTTTTTTTAGGAAGAAAGTTTGAGTGGAGTAAAAACTTGTTGGAGCCGGAAAAAGTCAGGAATCAATTTCAAGCCTTTACTAAAACCCACCCGGAAATTGCCATTTCGGCTCAGGAGACCGTAAACACCATCACTACCAGCAACAAGATGGCAGCAGAAATATATGAACGATTTTGCCCGGCGGAATACTTAAATTTGGTTTACCACAACGCGGATCATGAAGCAGTTACCGGACTGACCGGTCTGAAACTGTTTTTGGGTGGATTGGTCAAACTAGCAGACAAGCCGGAGTATAAGGAGTATTTTGGTGACAGGCAGAAAGTGGGAAAGCTGATAACCACCGTGGCTTTTTGTCTGGCTAACCATGAAGTGGACGACTGGTTTGATAGGATGGATGAGAATTTTAATCAGGAACAGATAGAACAAAAGCAGGCGGTGATTGCTGACGGGAAAGCAAAAGTAAGAGAACTTTTAGAAGTGCAAAAAATTAACCCATGGGATTTTCAGGGCTTGGTTAGTTTGGATGCGTTTTCTGAACCGGTTGAGGTATCTCTTAAGAAGGCAACTGATACACCACAGGCGATTCGGGATTTTTTGGAAGTGGGCAGACAGTCACAGTCGGAGGTATTGGCTGATTTGGTTTCGGATAAAGGCCTGAGACAAGAGATACTGCGGGTATATGCAAATTCGGTCAGAGCAGCTGATTTTATGCAGATATTTAATCCGGCCTACAGACAGGAAATTCAGGTCAGGGGAGAGGATGGCCAGGTGCTGCGCAAGACCGCGGGGACAATTGCTTTGGCAACCGAAGTGATCAAATTCAGACCGAAAATGATTTCCGGAGCGGGGTGGTCAAAAAACGGAGATGGGGTGCTTGATTGGGGGAAAGTAGGCATGGATGCCGGGTTTTACCTGAAACTGGCCAAACCAAATATTGAATTGGGGCTTAATTATATGAGAAATTTTGATGCGGGTGAGTACGACCGGGCGATGGCAGTGAAAGGGGAATACGATAACCGATTTGGAGCGAGTTAATTTGGTATCATGAGGGGATATGGAAGGCCAAGAAGGGTGGGTGCAGAGAAATCCCAGAACCAGAGGAGAGTCCTCAGTCGAATTCTGGAAACGGGAAATTAGGGGGGCAATTTTAGATCCCGATACCGAACCTGTCGGAATGCCGGAAGACATTAGGGATCAAACGGCTTTGGAACTGGCTGCTCAGCAGGGAAATCTAGAGCAACATTCAATGCGCGATTGGATGACCGGAGTTTTAAACAGAGAGGAAATTTTGGATAAGGCACACCGGCTGGTGGGGCTGGAGAGAGTTCACAAAGATCATAAAGTAGCATTGGCGATTCTGGATTTGGATGACTTTGGCAAGATTGCAAAGCGGGAAGCGACGGAAACGCTTTCCCGAGTTGATATTGAAAAACAGGCTGACGCTGTTTTAGTAAAAATGACCAGGTTAATAATGGAAAAGAAAAAAGAGGAGCAGACAAAGCCCGGGGGCGAAGTGTGGAAAAACTTTGATATCGGCCGGCTGGGGGGAGAGGAGTTTTTACTAGTGATTGACGAGAAGGATCCGCAAAAGATAGCCTTGGTGTTGGAGGAAGTGAGAAAGCTGGTGGAAGCGGAGTTGGCAACGCAGTCGGGAATTTTGGATGTGCGCCCGACACTGACTGCCAGCATGGGAGTAAATTTAGTAGAACCCGGAAGTGATGTTTCGCAGGGTTTGTTGAAAGCCGATGCGGCGTTGTATAAGGCTAAAGCCCAGGGCAAAAACCAGGTGATGTTTTTTGACGAGTCGATGACAACTTCAGAGCCAGAAAAACAGGATAATAGGTTGGAAAGGGAGCAGATAGAAAGGGATTCGGTTCTTAAAAGAAGGGAAGAGCTGAGGCTGCAATTTACTGAAGAATTAAAGGCGCTGACTGATAACCAGGCATATGAAGCCTGGGTGCAGAAAACGGCGGAGAAGTTTGACCTGCTGGAAGCCTCGTCAAGAATGGATAGCCTGACTAAAGTTGATCATCGGGGAGCAGCCGAGCTGGCACTAACCGATATGCTTGAGCATGCCCGGGAGAATAATGAAACATTACGGGTGGTGGCAGTGGACATTGCGAGATTTAAAAGTGTGAACGACAATTTAGGACACCCCGAAGGAGATGAGGCATTAAAAGCGGTGGCTGAAGTGATGACAGAGGCCAGTCAAACTATCGGGGGAGGGGGAAATGAAGTGGCCAGATGGCGGCCGGGGGGGACGTTTATTCTGGCCAGCACACATCAGGAAGTTGACGCTCAAGATGAGCAGCTGGCCCTGGATCTCAAAGTAAAGCTGGACCAGGTATTAAGTAAATGGAAGGTTTCGGCAGATGTGGCAGTAGTCAAAGTTGATCCTAATAAGCTGACCGGGGTAAGAGAGCTGTCGCAGGCTTTAGATGTGGAACTGACCCGGGTAAAAAGCGAGAGAAAGGGATAGAAATTTTTACCGATTGAAGAGGAGGGTTTTTTTGATATAATAACTTCTGTTAATTCGCACTCCGATGAGGTTCTCCTTGTCAAAAGCCGTCGGAGGAGGATAAGGAGAACTTATGCAAGATATTTCTTTGAATGATCTACTAGAAGCGGGGTGTCACTTTGGACATCAGAAGCGACGTTGGAATCCGGCCATGACCAGGTTCATCTACGGGGAGAGAGACGGAGTGCATATTTTTGATTTGGCCAAAACAAAATTAGGCTTAGAACAAGCCTGTGAGTTTGCCAAAAATACGGCTGCTTCGGGAGGAAAGATACTGTTTGTGGCCACCAAAAGACAGGCAGCTGATTTTGTAAAAAATGAAGCCATCAGAGTAGGAATGCCGTATATCACAGTGCGCTGGATGGGAGGGTTTTTAACCAACTACGGACATTTGTCAAAAAGCATGAAGAAGCTGGCTGATGACAAAACCAAAAGAGAAGCCGGGGATTTTAAGAAATACACCAAGAAAGAAAGACTACTTATTGACAGAGAAATTGCTAAGTTAGAGAAGTTTTTTTCGGGAGTAATGGATTTACCGGGAATGCCGGCAGCTTTGTTTGTGGTTGATACCCACAGAGAAGATGTGGCAGTTCGGGAGGGTTTTCGAATGGGAGTTCCGGTAATCGGAATTGTGGACACCAACTCGGATCCGACCATGGTCGAACACGTCATCCCAGCCAACGATGACGCCGTAAAATCGATTGAATTGATTGTAAAAACTGTGGCTGATGCGATAGAAGAAGGCAAGAAACAAGGTGAAGCGGTCGAAGCCAAAGCAACGGAGAAGGTTAAATCTAAATCTAAAGCTAAAAAAGCCGAGGTAAAAGATGAAAATTGATGTTGAAGCGATAAAGAAATTGAGAGAGGCTACCGGAGCCGGGGTGGCCGATTGCCGGATGGCTTTGGAACAATCAAAAGGGGATGCTAAAAAAGCGACTGAGATTTTGCGCAAAAAAGGAATTGAAAAAGCCGATAAAAAGTCAGACCGACAAGTTAAGGCGGGAATGGTATTTACGTATGCCCATCACACTGGTCGGGTGGGAGTGATTTTGGCTTTGGCCTGCGAAACTGATTTTGTGGCCAAAACCGACGATTTTCAGAATTTAGGCCGGGAGTTGGCCTTACATGTCTGCGCCAGTACCCCTTCAAATGTTGAAGAACTACTAAAGCAAGAGTATGTCAGAGATCCGTCTAAAACGATTGAGAATTTGATCAAGGAAGTGATTGGGAAATTGGGAGAAAACATACAGGTATTAGAATTTAAAGTAGTCAAAGTGTAAGACGTTATGGGTAGGTGCGAAGATTGTCCAGCAGATATTCCTCCCAGATTGAGACAAGCATTAACAAGTCCGGGTAGTGTGGCTGAGAATTTGAGCAGATCCGGATGGGCGAAAACTGAGGCATTCAAGTTTCTAGATAAGCGATTGGGCGAGAAATATGCACTTACACATGAGTGTTTCCTGTGCGTGGCGGCAATGTTACGCAAGGTCGAGTCTTTGATACCCAGTGAGGAAGACCCCAAAAGAGCGCAGCGACGCAAAGGAGAAGAGATTTCGGGCAAAAGGAAGGAGGGGTCGCATAAATCCAAAATCTTGTCTAATGTGAACTGGGTACCTCACAGAACCAGAGGAGGGGGTCGCCGATAACTGAAGAAATAAAGAGCGGTGTGTTATGATATGAGCATGGATTTGGGCGATGTGCCGGTGAAGATGCAAAAGATAGTGGAGTTTGTGAAATCTGACGTAGCGGCGATTAGAACTGGTCGGGCAACTCCCTCATTGGTAGAAAACATTGTTATTAAAGCCTACGGAGGAACGACTTCAATGAAAATTATTGAACTGGCTTCAGTGACAGCACCTGATTCCCAATCACTACTTATTACCCCATATGATCAGTCGATAATAGGGGATATCAGAAGAGACATAGTGGGAGCAAACGTAGGACTGACACCGGTTCTTGATAACAACGTAATCAGAATTGCTGTGCCGGCTTTAACTGAAGAGCGAAGACTAGAGTACGTAAAAATGCTGCATACCAAGCTTGAGGATGGCCGGGTAAAGTTACGTCAAGTCAGGCACGACAAGATGTCTGAATTAAAAAGAGCCGGGGAAGCCAAAGAAATTAATGAGGACGAACAGTCCAGAATGGAAGAAGAGCTACAGAAAGTTACCGACAAAATGATGGAAGCAGTTGAGGAGGTAGGTAAGGCTAAAGAGGCCGAACTGATGAAGATATGACCAGCTATGAGGAGATATATAGCAAGATAGATAGGGAAAAAAGAATTGACAAGATTTTCAAGGTGAGTGCCGTTGCCCTGGGGTTATTGAATATCGGTGTATTGGCATACATGTTTGGCGGATTTTTTCGATAGCTGATATACTAAACGGATGCCGACCTGGATTATTTTTTTGCTGGTACTTTCGGTCTTAGTATTGGTGCACGAGTTGGGGCATTTTTTGGCGGCAATCTGGCTGAAGATTAGAGTTGAGGAATTTGCTTTCGGTTTGCCGTTTACTAAGGCACTTTTTAAGTTTAAGTGGAAGAACACCCAGTATTCGATATATCCGCTACTGTTTGGGGGATTTGTGAGACTGTTAGGGGAGGAAGGGCCGGTGGAGTTTGACGGTAAGACAGCAAGTAATAACTCCGACTATTGGAGCCGGGGTAAAAAACAGCGAATGATGGTGGTAGGGGCCGGAGTAGTCATGAATGTGCTTTTGGCACTGGCGTCTTTTGGCATTTTGTACGGAGTAGTCGGAGTGCCTTCGGGGTCAAGATCAAAAGTAACCGTGGTGCAGGTGGCAGCCGATTCGCCGGCGGCTTTGGCTGGCATCAGACCTTTGGACAGAATATTAAAGGTTGAAGGCAAAGATATTTTGGGAACGGAGCAGTTTAGTGAAGTAGTCAGATCCTGGGGAGGAGTGAAAGTAAACATGACCATCGAGAGGGGAGAAACCACTCCGCTGTTTGAAGGCATAGCTGAAGGTCCGATTGAAAGGGAAGTTACTGCCGTAGTGCCAAGAAAAAACCCTCCCGAAGGTCAGGGTGCACTAGGGGTGACGATTGCTGATTATCCTTATATCCAGGTGAAGACCTGTTCGATGCTTAGCCCAACGTGTTCATTTGAAATCATGCGTCAGGGAGTAAAAAGTACCGGAGTGTGGATGGGGAGAGTGCTGTCGGGACTGAGGGGGATTGGTAAAAGTTTAGTACAAGGAAAGGCGCCGGAAGGAGTAGCCGGACCGGTAGGAATATATCAATTGACCGGATTTGTTGCGGCGGAAGGATTTTTCCCGCTCCTGGAGCTGGTGGCAGTGCTGTCCGTGAATCTGGCCGTATTCAACGTGCTGCCGATTCCGGCTTTAGACGGAGGCAGAATGCTATTTATCTGGCTGGAATATTTTCTCAAAAAAAGAATTCCGCTAGCTGTCGAGCAAAAAGTAAATTCCTGGGGTATGGCGTTTTTACTCACTTTGATGGCCTTAATTTCGCTCCAGGATGTACTGAGAATGGGATGGTTGTCCGGGTTGTGGACAAAGATAGTAGGAAAGTGATATACATAATGTATGTCGGCAATTGAATTTTTCTATGTGAGTTTGGGCGTGGGGTTTTTTCTCTTGGTGGTAAGTTTGATTGTGGTAGCCGTGCAGGTGTCAAGAATTCTGGAGAATGTGAGAAGAGTGACTGGGGATGCGGCCGAAGTGACCAGTGACGTAACTACGATTAAAAACGGGGTTAAGGTGGCGATTTTAAGTTTGGCACAGGGGCTGTTAGAAAAAGCAAAAGATGGCGGGAGTAAAAAATGAGCGATCACAGAAAAAATAATAGTGCAGGTTCGCTTCTGGGGGGACTTCTAGTAGGAGTAGTGGCCGGAGCGGCGGCAATGATGTTTATGGATGAGAAAAAGAAAAAACAATTAAAACTGAACATGTCCAAGGCTCTGAAGGAGGGTAAAAAGAAAGTAGACGAGACTAAAATGGTTGATGTAGCAAGCAAAAAAGTGAGTGAAATTCTTGAGAAAGTGAAGAAAGCCTCGCAGGGGTAATCAGGTAATCAGACAGGCGTCACCGAATGAATAGAAGCGGTAGTTTTTGGCAATAGCTTGTTGATACGCTTTTTGGATAATTTCCCAGGAACTAAAGGCTGAGACGAGCATAATCAAACTACTGCCCGGTAAGTGGAAGTTGGTAATCAGTCCATCCACGAATTTGAATTTGTATGGAGGCTTGATGAAGATGTCGGTTTCTCCAGATTGGGGAGTAAGCAGGCCGCTTGTATCGGCACAGGATTCCAGAACCCGGGTGGTGGTGGTACCGACTGCGATAACACGTCTGCCTTGGGATTTGGCTAGGTTTAGTCGGGCGGCAGTTTGGGAACTGAGGGTAAACCATTCACTGTGGAGATGTCCGGAGGCTAACTGATCGGGTGTGGGGGGCTTGAAGGTACCTAATCCGACATGGAGAGTCAGGAATTCAGTTTGAATGTGCCTGTCTTCCAGCTGACCAAGCAGGCGGTTAGTAAAATGCAATCCGGCGGTGGGGGCTGCGGCGCTGCCCTGGCTTTTGGCGTACACTGTCTGGTACTGTTTTCTTAAGACCGCCTCTTTCTGGGAAGAATGAATATATGGAGGAAGCGGGGTGTGGCCGATTTTGGAGAGGGTTTGAAAGCTTCCGGCGGACAATTTAAGACTGTGATCAGTGACAACCTGTGCGGAAACTTCAGAAGAGAAATTAATGATTTGACCCGGCTTAATTCCAGGATGAGAAATCACATGCCATAGGTCATTTTCCAGTTTTTTGAGTAATAAAACCTCTACCTTTCCGCCGGTGGTTTTTACCCCGTGTAATCGGGCGGGGAAGACTTTAGTGTTGTTAAAAACCAAAACGTCAGTGGGATTAAGGAGATCCGGCAGGTCGTAGAAGTGGTGGTGGAACAGTTTTCCGGTGAGACGATTGATTTGCAGGAGTTTGGAATGATCCCGGGGAGTGGAGGGGGTATTGGCAATTAAATTGTCCGGTAGATAGTAGAAGTAGGGTTTATTCATTATCGACCAGATCGCCAGGGTCTTGTGATTTTTTCTGTCTCGGTGAGCTTCTGGCGAGCTTTATCTTTTTGCTTTTGGTTTATGAGTTGAGTTGAAAGTAGCCATTCTAGACATCTAAAATCGAATTCAGCGATAAGACGAACAACTAATTCCGGATTGGCAAAACCTGCTTTCAATTGGGAATCGGAAAGTCTGATTAATTCTTGAGTAGAGCGATGTGTTCGGGGAGATGTGGTTTTTAACCTGGTTGTTGTGTGATTAAATTCTTCACCCCGAGACTGAGAATAATTGGCAAGTGTTTTAAGTGCTGATTCGGATAAGCTTAAATCCCTGAGCCGGTCTGTCATACTGTGATTATAGCCTGAGATCTTTCTTTTTCAACGGTTCTGATCATGGTGCGGAGATTATGAATGGTGGCTAGTTTGTGGTAGAGAAGTTCTTTGGCTTTGAATAAATGATGCAAATAAGCCCGGGAGTAGCCGGAGGTGCAGGTGGAACAGTCGCAACCGGAATTGATAACTTTTTTATCTAATTTGAACTGGGATTTGCTGATGTCTAGGTATTCAGTTTTAGGCTCAGGATGGTACAGCTGGCCGCAACGGGCCAGACGGGTCGGGGCTACGCAATCAAACATATCGGCCCCGGCTTTGATAACCGAAACCAGATCAGACGGGGTAACTCCCACACCCATGGCGTAGAGGGGTTTATTTTTGGGCAACATTTCCCTGACAAAAGCGATGTTTTCGGCCGTTTCCTGGGCCTTAGTTCCGATTGAGGCACCACCAATAGCAATTCCGGGCAGATCGCAGTCTATGACAAACCGGGCCGACTGCTGGCGAAGATCGGGGTAAGTTCCACCCTGAATGATGCCAAAAAGAGCAGGGGGGTCTGTTTGTTTTGAGGAGGAGGACTTCCAGGTTTTGATACATTCAGAAAGCCAGCGATGGGTGCGATCAAGAGCTTTCAGGGTTCGGGCGTGAGTGGCATTGGGCGGAGTGGAATCATCAAAGGCCATAACAATGTCCGCACCTAAATCGATTTGGGACTTAGTGGCTATTTGGGGAGTAAAACGGTGCAATGAGCCGCCGTCTAGGTGAGATCTAAAGGTAACTCCATCCTCGTCAATTTTGCACATGGCTACGTCATCGGCACTTAATGATTGAACCTGGAATCCACCGGAATCAGTCAGAATGGGGTGAGGCCAATTCATGAACTTATGCAGTCCGCCCAGTTTTTTGACGTTAGAAGAACCGGGTCTTAAAAAAAGGTGGTAATTGTTGGCCAGAATGATCTGGGCTCCCAGGCCTTCCAAATCTTCCCGACACAGAGATTTGACGGTAGCGGCGGTGCCTACGGGCATAAAAACCGGAGTATTGATGGAGCCGTGGGAAGAGTCGATTTTCCCGGTTCAGCCGTGGCCGGGAAGCTTTGAAACAGGCGTGAATCTGAACATATTAACGCTGTGATTATACCTGAAATGACGCTGGCGGCCTGTAAGTGTTTGAGTTATAATTGGCAACTGTATATTTATTTAGTTTTTTGGGAAGGGGGGGAGCCTAAGTGGCAACAGTTGTTCGAAAAAAACCTGGACAATCCGATGATAAACTGATAGCCGATTTCCGGAAGAAAGTGATTTCCGACGAAATCCTGATTGAGCTGAAACAACGGGAATTCTACCGGAAGCCTTCAGTCATCAAACAGGAAAAAATTAAAGAAAGACGCAAAGGAAAGCGTCGGGTTGGGTATAGCAGATAACATGCAAAGCCAAATCAAAGCTGACTTATTCACTGCCATGAAGGCGGGGGATTATTTGCGGACTATGGTTTTAAGGATGTTACTGTCGGAGATCAACTACAAAAAAATCGATCTGGGCAGAGAGCTTGAAGACGTCGACATGGTAACTGTAGTGCAAAAAGAGGTCAAAAAAAGAAGAGAGGCCATTGAATCGTATACAGCAGGCGGCAGGCCGGAACAAGCAAAAACCGAAGCTGATGAACTGGCTATTTTGGAAAAGTACTTACCTAAACAAATGTCGGAAAGCGAGATTAAAACTGAAATTGAAACGATTTTAAAAACAGTTGAGACCACGGATTTCGGACAAGTGATGAAGGTAGTGTCGCCTCAGTTTAGGGGAAAAGCTGACGGAGGCTTGGTAGCTAAATTGGTCAAGGAAATACTAACAGCGGGTAAATAATAAGTCATGGTGACATTGGACATCTTTAACAAAACTAAATTGAAAATTGATTACGGATTGGTGGAAGAGGTGGTGCAAAAGGCGATGGGGGAGATGAACGCGGAAGTCTCGGTGTCGATCGTGGGAGCCCCTGAAATGAAGAAGCTGCATAAAAAGTATATGGAAACGTATGAAGTGACGGATGTGTTGTCCTGGCCGACAGAAGAAGGGGTAGGACCTGACGGAGTAATTCACCTGGGGGACATCGTGGTGTGCGAAGAATATTTGAAAAAACCGGGAGACTTGGAGTTTTTGGTGAACCACGGGTGTCAGCACCTGTTGGGCAGACACCATGAATAAGTTGAACAGTTAAATTATTCAGTTGATTAGTTGACCGAATTGGGTTATTAAGTAGAGTGTATGACACTGTACTTAAAGTATCGGCCCCAGAGAGTTTCAGATTTGGATTTGCCGGAAGTTAAAGAGGCTTTGGCTAAATATCTGACCGCAAAGAGCCTGCCCCATGCGTGGCTATTTACCGGACCTCGGGGAACCGGCAAAACCAGCAGTGCCAGAATACTGGCCAAATCCGTAAACTGTACCGGACACAAAGCCAAAGAAGCGGGAAACTTTGAGCCGTGCAACGAATGTGGAATGTGCGAAGAAATCACAGCCGGAACGGCGATTGATGTGGTGGAAATCGATGCTGCTTCCAACCGGGGGATTGATGAGATTCGGGAATTGAAGGAAAGAATCAATCTGGCGCCAATGAAAGCTAAATCGAAGGTCTACATTATCGATGAGGTACACATGCTGACTACTGAGGCGGCTAACGCTCTATTAAAGACTTTGGAAGAGCCACCGGCAAATACTTATTTTGTGTTGTGTACTACTGAAGCGGATAAACTACTGGAAACGGTAGTATCTCGATGTACCAGAGTTAATTTTCGAAAACCAAAAGTTGAAGAGACGGTGTCTAGTTTAAAACGGGTAGTTGAGGGTGAGAAGGGTAAGGCGACTGCGGCAGGATTGGAAATGGTAGCTAAAGCCGCCAGAGGCAGCTTTAGGGATGCGACTAAAATTTTGGAGCAAGTGATACTGTCCCATAAGGAAGTAACGGAGGAAGCGGTACGGGAAGCGGTAGCCATGTCGGTGGGGGCAGATCCGGTTAAACTATTAGAATTTGTGGAAACAGGAGAGACGAAAAAAGCTTTGGAACTAGTTACAGAACTTGATGTGAAGGGAGTTAATTTGCGTCGGTTTGTGGAGGCACTGGTGGAGCAGTTAAGAGAAAGACTTCTAGAAATGAAGGAAGACAAAGGTACAATTTTAAAACTGATTTTCGGATTGGACAAAGCATATGAGCAGATGAAGTCGGCGGTTGTGGCTCAACTGCCGCTAGAGATTTGGGTGATTGAGAATTCGAATCAAAAACCTACAACGGCTTCGGTTAAACAAGCAACAAATGCTAATTTGCCAACAGCTAATAAAACTGAAGCGCCTCCGGCCCCAGCGGCTAAAGTTGAAAAAGAAGAAGTTAAACCTGTAAACGATAATCCTTCCGGGAAAGGCATGTATGCGCTTTCTGATCTGGAAGTGAAGTGGGGGGATATTATGAAACTGGTAAGACCGAAAAATCATTCGGTGGAGGCACTGCTTAGATCTACCCGGCCGATTGAGTTTGATGGCGAGCGACTGATACTGGAAGTGTTTTATAAATTCCATAAAGACAAATTGGAAACCGACAAATGCCGGCAGATAGTGGAGATGGCGGTAGCGGAGGCTTTTTCTGTAGATACCATCAAGTTGAATCTGAAACTGGGTCAGGGGCAGAAAAAAGGCAAGGAGGAAGTAACAGCTGCTAATGTGGGAGATGACATTGTCAAAGCCGCCGAAGCCATCTTCGGCGTGGGAGTGGTATGAGTGATGCAGAGCCAACGTCTGAAGTAAGGTCAGAAAAGTTAACGGGTCTGGAGAAGATAGAAAGGGAGTTTTCGGTGGTTTATGCGTTGGCCAGCGGCGACTCTGGCGCCGTGGCTGAAAAAATGATTGCGGCAGCAGGAAAATTTAAAACAAGCGGAGACTCGGGAAAACGGTTATGGATGGAAGAATTAATGAAAACGGTGCAACTGATTGTGCCAAGAGCTCAGATGATAAGGTATGACAAATTGTGTTTGCAATATTGCCTTGAGTCCGGGATTGATTCCAACTATTGGGAAATTACTGCTGCGGCTGACCTGGGGGAATTGGTTGAAAAAGACCGGTTGGAAAGAGAGAAAGATGCGGTTGAATTACTAAAATTGGAGTCTGAATTTGCTGATCGGATCGACAGGCGAATATATCAACGGCTGGCGGGAGAATTAAAAGGGCGCTTTGCCCGTAAACTGAGAAATATCCACTGGAACCTTGCTTTGGATACATCAGACGTTTTGGATAATGTTCGAAGTTTGGCTGAAATAGGGGAGGCCGATTGGGCGGTGGGTCATCTAAAAAAGATAGCCGGAGCATCTGAGACTTTTACTCTAAGTCAACAAATGTGTTACGGCTTAATCAAGGGAGGAAAGACAGTAAAAGAACTGGATAGGTTTCTCGGTGAGCTAAGAGATCAGGGTAAAACTGCATCGCCAATGAGGCAAGAATATGAGTTGTGTCGCGGACTCATCAAGGCCGGTTTGCTGGATGAAGCTACTAGACGTTTACCAAATATCGACGAGATGCAGGATGCTGCTAAAGCAGATTGTCGGCTGGACCTGGCTTGCGGGTTGGTGAAAAGCGGGAATATAAAAAAAGCCAAAGAGATTATCGAGGAATTGGGACCGGTTGCTTATCTTTGTCGCGCAAATTCGGGAACCATTGAGAGCTTTTTTAAAGAGGCCCTGTTGAATCAAGCAGATGGGTCAGTATTGTCAGCACTTGTAAACGAGCCAGACGGACTGGCTATGTTGATGAGTACACTCCTGATAGCTAAGGTTTCAAACAAGGAGCTGGTTGAGCGGTCCCAAGGGGAAAGTTTGAAAATGTTAAACGGAGGAGCGGTTGAGGAAATTATTAACAGATTAGAAAAAGTCGGATTGGTGACGAGTCAAAATTTGAGCATTTGGCGTTCATATTTAGTGGAAGAACAAATTTTGACGGGGGACAGAGTGGACGAGCCGATGATCGAGCGGGTGATCCGGGATTTGACGGTGGACAACGCTATTTCCCTGGCGAGGGCGGGGGTATTGGTGGAAATAGCTGCCAAAACGAACAGAACTGACTGGCTAATGATGTTGAAAGAAAAAATTGACCCAGCGGCTTTGTGGGCTAATGAGCACCAGGTAACTGATCTTATCAGTGTTGCCTGTTCTACTCTGATCATGCAAAAAACAGATCAAACTGAGGCAGCAATGGCAAAACGGGCAGAACTTTTGGAAAAGGCCAAGGCATTTTTTGGCCAGAGAAAAATTCATCCGGGGCTGAATCCTAAAGTCCCCGGGCTGTGCGGGCTTTTAATGTCTACCGGTTGTGGAGAAGTAGTCAAAACGGCGATTGATAAGGAACATTTGGAAGCCGAAGACGTGTTTAGAAGAATTGGACTCATAGATATGGAAAAGTCAGAGGAGGGGATACGGGATATGTACAAGGAGTGGATAAAAAGTACAAGTTTAAGGACTAAGATACTGGGATTTTATTGTAAGCTGACGGATCAGGGGGTGTATTTGGGTGAGGTCGATGAAGTATTGTCCCGCTCTGGTGGGGAACATGACTTATTACAAATAGACCATGAAGTAATCAAAAGATTGTGGGAAAGACGAGTTTTAAGTAAAGCAATTAAACAGACCGATCATCTGCAAAGGGTTGAGTATTTGGGTAAGGCGGCCGGATTTGTGGCAGAGAAAAAATTGGACGAAATGCTCAAAAGTTTGGACGAATTGAACGTAAAGGAGGTAATGAAACTGCCACTCGGAGGCGGAGAAAGAAAGCCAGAACTCAGCAATTTTATGGAATTATTTGATGCGGTCGGTGATGGAGAGTGGCTGCGGGGATCTGAAATTAATTGGGAAGATGTTTTTAATGAGTGGGCTTATGCCGGTCCGGTGAGACGACAATTTATGATTGCTTTAGGAGGTTTGGAAAACATAGCCAGAATAGAGAAAGAGGAAAAAGGATTAACTAAAAAAATAATGTCGGCATTTAATCTCAGGCAAATGGCCAGGTATCCGGCAGAAATGCTGATCAACTCATATCGAGGTTTAAAATCGGGCAAGAAATGGGTGGGTGGAATTGTGGCCAGAGACGATTGGAACGGGGCGCTGTTGCATGAATATCGAGCCTGGGGGGGGTTGAATCAGCAGCTAATGCAGCATGACTATATTTTGGGATTTGTCGAAGACGGTTCAGGGAATACTCCGGGAGGTGCTGCCGTTCGGTTGGCCCTACGAATGGGCAGTCCGGCCGAAGGTTTTATTGTAAATGCGCACAGTAATGGGTTGACACTGAATTTTGGAAGAAATGGCGAAGTAAGCCTATTAGATATACAGGAGAGGCAAACCAGATTTTCTAAACTGAAGGTCTGCAAGGAAGGAGGGATGTGGGTGTTTGTGGCGTGCAGTTCAGGTAGTAAAGACGGAGTGGCATCACAGGCGGTAGAGAAGTTGGGGGCAAGAACGGCTATTGGACAAGATATTCCTGCAAGTATTAAGGAAGTTCGGGCGGTATTTGACGATCAGGGAAATTTGATTCGATTGCATCCTATATACGCTACGGGGAATGCGGTCTATTATAATTCAACCTGATTATTGCAGTTTAGATAGATTGTTGATATATTCAGCGTATGGGAATAGGGGATACACTTAAAAACTTGGGAGATATCAATAAATTGCGTCAGCAAGCTATGCAGATGCAAAAAAACCTGGCCGGACAGCAAATCACCGTGGAAGAGAATGGAGTTAAAGTGGTGATTACCGGAGATCAGAAGATTATGGAATTATCGATTCAGGGAATTTCAAACGAAGTATTGAACGAAGTATTGAATAAAGCCATCCGCAAAAGTCAGGAGATGGCAGCCAAAGAGCTAATGAATGTGTCCGGTGGTATGGGTGGAATGAACTAGATTTTGTGCGTGGTCTTGATTCAATTGTTCAAGCGAAAGAGAATGATTTTATCCGGGAGTTGGATTGCTACTTCATCAGCGACTTCTTTTTGAAGCTGTTCTAATTGTTTATTTATAAATTCTTTTTCTTCAGGTTTCAAATGTAACGTATCAGCTTTTTGATCACTCATTGAAGTAATTTTACGCTAGAATACTAGATGTGAGAATTGCCAGAGCGGTCAACAACTTAATCGAGGCTTTTGAAAGATTACCGGGAATCGGTCCTAAATCGGCAGCCCGGCTGACTTATTACTTACTTAATGTACCCCAGGGGGAACTGGATAAATTTGCGGATACGCTTAAATTGCTAAAAGCTAACACTAAAATTTGTTCTGAGTGTTTCAATGTGGCGGAAACTAACCCGTGTGATATCTGCTCTGATAAAAATCGGGACAGGGGGGTGGTTTGTGTAGTTGAACACCCGCTTGATGTACTGGCTATTGAACGGGGAGGTGGCTTTGCCGGTGTTTATCATGTACTGGGCGGGGTGATTGATCCTTTGCATAACATCGGACCGGATGAAATCAGAATTTCCCAGTTAATAAAAAGACTGGATGATCAGGGGGTTAAAGAAGTGATTTTGGCTCTAAACCCCAACATGGAAGGCGAAGCAACTTGCCTGTTTTTGAAAAGACTGATTCCAAAAGAGATTAAGATGACCAGGCTAGCTCACGGACTTCCAGTGGGAGCCGATATTGAATATGCAGATGATATGACCTTGTCCCGGGCGATGGAAGGCAGAAGAGAATATTAAAATTGACAGTATTAGGGCTTTGAACTAACATACTTTTATATGAGCGATATGGATAGAACGGAGGCAGGACAACCGGAAGTGAGCAGGAATCAACTAATTGAACAGTTACTTGAGATGGAAAAAACAAATGCGTTGTTGCCGGAGGTGGCGGCTGATTTACTTGCAGTAGAGAAGGCAAGCGCGCGAGAAGTGGAGTTGGAGCGAGCGCTTCGGGACGGATCCAGTCATCCGGAATCCGATCCACGATGGTTGGAAATTCGTCAAGCCAGACTTACAGCTGCAATCGGTGCAACATATCAAGCTGAGGACAGGCAAGCGATGAGAGAGGCTACAGATCATGAATATAATGAGCTGTCACGTAAGGTGTCGCGCATGCTTCTGGATTTTAGGCTCGGCAAGCCAACTGTGGTTCTTTTAGCTGGTTATTTGATGAGGTCTGGTGTGAGAAGGAAGGCTGAAGCAAGTCGCGAGACGATAGAAGCTTAAATGTTACATTTAGCCTTTTTGGCTATGTAAGGCAAGAGAGTGGGTTGATACAATAAATATATGGCGGTAAATCCGTGGGGCAATCAGAGCGATGAGAATATTGAAGGCATTATGGCTAAGGCCTCAAAGCAGGTAAAAAAAGCGGTTTCGAATGCGACTAAGGCGGTGGCTGCCGATGTCAAACAGCAGGTGACGGGTGATTATGGCCAACAGGTGGAACAAGGACAGGCGCAGGGGAAAACTCTGGATCCTGCGGCTCAACAGCAGATCCAACAACAGAGCCAGCAGACTCTGGTGCAGACCAGACAAAACCTGGAACAGATTAATGCAGCCATAAACAGGGCCAGACAGGAAAGGATAAAAAAGGAACAGGAAGCCGCCAAAAAAGACGAACAGAAGAAGGAGCAAAAAAAACAGGTTGAGGAACAAAAAAAGCAGGAGGACCCGGCGTGGAAAAGACTTTTGAAAGGCAAAATGGGATCAAGAGAGTCACATCAGAGAGCCGGGGGATAAAAATTAGTTGTTGAACATTTGGCCTTAAGCATTTAAGATTGGCGTATGACATTTGGTTTTGGTTGTTGTTTTGACGGTCCGGACACTGAGACTTAACAGTCTGTAGTGTTTTTGGACCAAAAATCCCGCTGAGGCGGGTTTTTTATTATGACTGACCTAATCGATTATTTACGAAATTTTAAGGGTAACAAAACCCTGATGACGGTGTTTCCGCATCCGGACGACGAGTCGATGGCTACCGGTGGATTACTGGTGATGGCAAAGAGTCTGGGCTGGAGAACAATAGTGGTGTCGATAACAGCCGGCGGAGCCGGACAAATACATACGCATGCCAAAGGCAGGCCTCTGGTAGTAATTCGTAAGGCGGAATTAAAAAAAGCCGGCGAAGTATTAGGAATTGATGAATTGGAGATAGGAGACTTTGATGACGGGAAAATGAAGACTGAGCGGGGATGGCAGAAGTGGTTGGAGTTGGTAATGGCTAAACACCAGCCGGGATTGGTGGTAACTTACGATCCGTCAGGATTTTACGGGCATCCGGACCATATCGCTTTAAGCTGCGCTTTACTTAAGGCTTATCAGGCAGTAAAGAACGGATATAAATTAATGTTTGTGGCCGTGCCTGAGGAGAGACGGGACAAAATCAAACTGCGGGGAATGGACCAGGTGAGAGAAAACATGGTGGAATCTACACACAGATTGGATTTTGGCTGGCGGTGGTTTGTCAAATGGAGAGCTGCCAGAATGCATAAAAGCCAGGGGCTGGGCAAAAGCCTGCCGATACCCCTGTGGCTATTTATGGCTTTAAACCATTGTGAAAATTACCATTTAGTAGAAAAGACGCGTAAATACGTATATAAATATATTGATTATGAAATTATTTAATACCCTGACTCGGCAGGTGGATGAGTTTAAGCCGGTAAAACAGGGACAGGTGGGAATATATTCCTGCGGACCTACAGTGTATTGGAATCAGCATATCGGACACATGTACGCCTATGTGCAATGGGATACTTTGGTCAGAGTGTTTAAATATATGGGCAATCAAGTGAATTGGGTCATGAATGTGACGGATGTGGGACATATGACAAGCGATGAAGATACGGGGGACGACAAAATGGAGAAAGGGGCAGCCAGGGAAGGCCTAAGTGTGTGGGAGATTGCCGAGAAGTACACCAAGCAATTTTTGGAGAGCATGGATAAGCTGAATATCCAAAGACCAGATACCTTATGCAGAGCCACAGAGCATATCCCGGAGCAAATAGAGCTGATTTCGCTAATTGAAAAAAATGGGTTTAGTTATAAAACAAAGACCGGTTTGGTTTTTGATACCAGCAAGTTTCCCAGGTATGCGGACTTTGCCGGATTGAACCTGGATGAGCAGGCAGCCGGATCGAGGACTGAAGTGGACATGGATAAGAAAAAGCCCTGGGATTTTTTGCTGTGGGTAACAAACCAGCCTGAGCACATCATGAAATGGGACAGTCCCTGGGGAGTGGGTTTTCCGGGCTGGCACATTGAATGTACGGCCATGTCGGTTAAATACTTAGGGGAAAGGTTTGATATTCATACCGGAGGCAAAGAACATAAGCCGGTGCATCACACAAATGAGATTGCTCAGGGGTACGGAGCGTTTCGACATCAGACGGCTAATTATTGGCTGCACAACGACTGGTTAGTTTTTGACGGCGAGAAAATGAGTAAAAGCCTGGGCAATAACGTACTGGTGACTGATTTAATTGAGAAAGGGTTTAACCCGCTGGCTCTAAGATACTTAATTCTGACGTCGCATTACCGAAAGGGGATTAACTTTACCTGGTCGAGCTTGGCGGCGGCTCAGACTGCCTGGGATAAACTGAATAAATTTGTGGTGGATGTGAGATCTAAAACAGAAGACTCCCGAAAGCAATTATCAAAAGAGAAAGAGAAAAAGCTGGAAAAATTCAGAGAAGAGTTTCTGATGGCGGTTAACGACGATATGGCGTTTCCCAAAGCGGTGGCAACGGTGTGGGAGATGATGGCCAGTAATATTCCGGATTACGACAAAATGGACCAGCTTTTAGAATGGGACCAAATATTGGGGTTACGGTTAGGACAGGAAACAAAAGAAGAAGTGCCGGGAGAAGTAAAAGAGCTAATGGCCAAAAGAGAAGAACTGAGGAAAGAGGGTAAGTATGTCGAAGCTGACGGGATGAGAATGCAAATTGAGAAGTTGGGATGGAAACTGGAGGATAGTAAAATGGGAGTTAAAGTTAAAAAAATATCGGCCTTGGGTTAATGGACATAAATTGGAGAAAAATCGGCTTGGGAGTACTGGCAGTTGATGTGGCATTGGTGAACTTGGGAGTAGGGTACGCTCTGTTTAAGCCTGCTGCAAAACCCACCAGCAATCAGTCTGCGACCACTAATCAAATTCCCAGTGAGACTGCAGCGTCTGATTCAAGCTCGATAAATCAGGGACTGGTTGATAACTTGGCCCTTCTGGAGAAGCGAATCGGGCTTTTGGAAAACAAACAAACAGCTACAGCGGCTTCCCCGGTAGTGGAAAAAACAACCACCATAGTTAAAACCCAACCGGCAGCCAAGACAAAGTCGACTCAGTATGTAACTATTCCGGGGTCAGGGAGCACTTCGCAGATGAATTGGACCAATATTGCCGGGACTGAATTCTACCTGGATACAACTGATTACCCCGGGCTTTTAGAAGTATATTTTGAAGCCGGAGTAAGTCTTTTTAACGGTAACGGCAGAGCGTATTTCAGATTGTTTGATGCAACCAATGGAATTGGAGTGCAGGGAAGTAACATCGAAACTACCAGCCAAGCAAACAGCGTGGTAACTTCAGGAAAAGTGAGCTTTTGGAGAGGGAAGAATTTGATTAAAGTTCAAGCTAAATCCTTAACTTCAGATACGGCAGTATTTACCTGGGGCAGACTTAAAATCGTGACGGAGAATTGAGGTATTTACAAACAATGACCAAATGATAATATTTAAATATGGGTGAACAGACTGCGGAGATTGGCGGGAGCACTAGGACTGAACTTGCCAAAGAAAAGGCGGCGAGTCAATTTAGTAAGCTATTCGGAATTACCATGAATAATTTATACCCAGTTTTGGAAGGGGGCGTTGATCTTCAGGATTCTGATCAGTTGAAAAAGGCAGTGACAGGGGTGCTGTCGGCTGGAATTGAGTTAAGTAACGCCTCGTGGGCTGATAAAGGAAAGCAAAAGAAGGATTTAAAACTCAAAGATTTTTTTAAACCAGAAGATACTCAGTTGGAGCATGATGCGAGTGTGAATTCACTTGAAATGGCGCTGGGAGTTGTTAATGGGGAACGGGCTGATTCTGAAGTACTTATAAAAGTGGTGGGGGATTTGGTGGATACAGCAAGAAAAATTGTAGGTGAGTCAAGGAGGGAAGAGGAGTCAGGAATTCCAAACCGCGGACCATTTGGTTTGTTTGGTCAGGATCAATATCGGGCTTCTCAAGTGAAAACTAAGTACGAACAAATTGATGCTAGAGCAAAAGCAGTTCTTGAGAGAGTTTCGGAATTGGCTCCGGAGTGGGCAAGAAAGGATTGACATTGTGGGAGGGTATGATTGGTTAAATCCAGCGCGGAAATTATATTTGAAGAATCTGTTTGCCAAATTAATAATCGTAAATATATGATGTGTTTTAGGCAAGAATGGGAGAGGTTAGTTATTGAGGCCGACAGGACAATACGCCAATGATTCAGGCAGTAATATTTGATCTGGACGGAACGGTGATCGATAACGAGCAGTTTTGGGAAGAAGCTTTTGTGAAAGTGGCGCAAAGTAAAGGAATTGAAAAACCTAAGTTGGTTATGGAGAACGGTTGGTGGCATGAACCGGGATTGGGGCTTTCGGGGAACTGGAGAAGGCTAGTTTCGGATTCGGAAAATAAAACTGTTGACGCAATTGAAAAACTAGTAGGACTAACAGTTAAGGAATACAACGAATTAAATTTAACTGTTAGCCCAAGAGACGGAGTGGGGGAAGCGGTAGCAATAGCCAAAGAGAGAAAATGGCAAACCGGACTTTGCACCGGCAGTACCTGGTCGATTGTGGAAAAAGAACTGGAAGAGATGTCGATGCAGTTGGCGTTTGATATGACTGTAACCGGGGAGGAAGTTTACATGAGTAAACCAGATCCGGAAATTTATTTACTGGCGATGCAAAAGCTGGGGATTGAACCTGCCGAAGGGTTGGTGGTAGAGGATGCAATTGCCGGAATCAGGTCGGCTAAAGAGGCAGGATTGAAAGTGATCGGATTAATTTCAGGCTATGCGACAAAAGAGATGATGCAGGCAGCTGGAGCCGATTATGTCGTATCTGATTTTGCCGATGTGATTGAACTATTCAAAACAATTGAGTAGATAAGTTTGTCATACGAAATTGATCAATATTATGTTTTTTTTGGCCGAATAAAGAACGAAACTATTGACTCCCCCCCGGGGGGATTGTAATATGAATGACATGCCGAACCTGGGAATCATATTTTTAACCGGACTTCTGGCCGGAGGAATAAGTTGTGCGGCAGTCCAGGGAGCGCTTCTGGCTACCATGGGGACTGACAGAAAAAAAGTTTTTTTGTTTTTGGGATCAAAGTTAATCGCACATATAATCCTGGGCGGAATATTGGGACTTCTGGGTGAAGTATTTAAGATATCCATTGGACTGACTGCGGCATTTCAAATTGCGATTTCAATTTATGTGATGGGTGTTGCTTTGGCGATGTTAGATGTGCATCCTTTTTTCAGACGATTTTTATGGCAGACTCCGAAGTTCTTGGGAAGATATTTGAGAAACACTTCAAAGTCAGAAGATTGGTCGGCCCCGCTTATTTTGGGAGCGGGGACGGTGTTTATTCCGTGCGGAGTAACTCAGGGAATGATGGCCGTTTCGATGGCTTCGGGAAGTTTTTTGTCGGGAGCATTAGTATTGGGGGTATTTGTTTTGGGAACATCTCCGGTGTTTTTAGCGTTGGGACTGGCGGTAACAACTTTGGGTGACAAATTCAGAAAATGGGTAGCATATGCGCTGATTGCAGTTTCTTTATGGACACTTAACGGGGGATTG
Source organism: Candidatus Amesbacteria bacterium RIFOXYB1_FULL_44_23 (assembly GCA_001773775.1). GTDB lineage: Bacteria > Patescibacteriota > Microgenomatia > CAZETR01 > Amesbacteraceae > MEXR01. The sequence goes on from MEXR01000032.1 coordinate 89,668, forward strand.
GTGATGGCCGGAAGTCCGGTGACGGCTCAGAAAGTATTAGCTGGTGCAGAGTGCGCCTTGACTGTTTGTAAAAGTGAAGAGGTAACCAATCAGGAGGCCACAGATGAGGTAACCATATCGTTTTTAAATAATCGGTATGAGACTGACAAAAAAGTGGTTAAGGCAGGATCGAAAATAAAATTGAATTTAGTGAATAAGGCCGGGTACGGATGTATTCAGGCATTTACGATTCCGGCGCTTAACATTTCAAAAGTAGTTCAGCCGGGCAAAACGCAAACATTGGAAGTAACAGTGCCTGATAAAGCCGGAAAATTAGATTTTTCCTGCAGTATGGGGATGTATACCGGGCAATTAACCATCGTTAACTAGAAATGATTAAAAAAACTTTTAAAATTTCAGGCATGCATTGCACCAGCTGCTCGCTTTTGATTGACGGCGAAGTAGAGGACTTGGGGGCCAAATGCACCAGTAATTACGCCAAAAGCGAAGCCGTGGTGGAGTGGGACGAGAAAAAGATTTCTGAGAGAGAGATAAAACTGGCGATTGAGAAGTCAGGGTATAAGGTGGTAGCCTAAGTGAATGAAATTGTGGGTAATAGCTCCGGATGAAGCGTCAGGCAATGATTTTAATGAGAAACTTAAGGCAGCTGGTCTTTTGACGGAGTTGTATCTGCCGACAATCGCCTCGAGAGTAATTGAGAATCAGTTGTCGCAGTCTTCTGAAGTGGCACAAGGGCTACAGGCGGCAATTAGTGAGGGAATTAACAGGGGATTTGAGAAGCAGGTGATTGCCTGTAACACTTTGCAGCTGTGGTTATCCGAAGTGCAAACTGGGAAGGCTAGGATATACACGACTTTTGAAGCGATGAAATATTGGTTTAGTGCCCGGGACGGAAAACCGGTTTGGTTGGGAACAACGCCACTGGTACAAAAAATGAGCGGGTTTCCCACTCTTTTGACCGTAGGGGAAGAGAAAGTTCAGGATCTGGTCCAGGAAATCATTTGGCGAGTAAAGGGTGTTGAAGGATCCGATGTGACCGGAGCCGGAAATTTGGTAAACAAAAACATTAAAGATGAAAACATTTTGAAAAAAAGAGTTAAACATCTGGTGTGGGAATTAAACGGACTGAATATTAAGTCGGTAGTTTTGGGCTGTACTGAGCTGCCGATCGCTTTTTCTAAATATTTAGACCCTGATTATGAATTGCGGTTTGAAACGGTCGACCCGGTGGTTAAATTGGCCGACTATTTGAAGTCGGGATAGGGATTGATATTTGGGTAATTTTCGGTAAGATCAAAGAATGGAGAATGTACCGCTGGCTGACAGGTTGAGACCGACAACTTTAGATGAATTTGTAGGACAGAAACATTTGGTAGGAAAGGACAAGCCTTTACGGGTGGCCATGGAAAAGGGACACATATTTTCTTTTATTTTGTGGGGACCTCCGGGAGTCGGGAAAACTACACTGGCCAGAATGTATGCCAGGGCCATAAAACGGGAAGTGGTGGAAATTTCGGCAGTGACGGCCGGAAAAGACGATATGCGGGCGGCGGCTCAAAAAAGCGCTGTCTTGTTTATTGACGAAATTCACAGGTTTAATAAAGCACAACAGGATTTTTTGCTGCCGTATGTGGAAAGGGGACAGTTGGTACTAATCGGGGCGACTACGGAAAATCCCAGCTTTGAAGTTATCTCGCCGCTACTATCCAGGTGCCGGGTGTTTGTATTAAACGAGTTGGGTCCTGAAGAAATGACAAAAATAGTAGACAGAACAAAAGCCAAAATGGGCAAAGAAGCAAAAGACTGGCTGGTGGCAATGGCTAACGGAGACGCCAGACAAGCTATAACCATGATCGAGAATACAACCCAGTTGTATGGAAAAGTGACAGTAGAAACATTAAAACAGATGCTTCAGAGTAAGCATCTTCGATACGACAAGCTGGGGGAAGAACATTACAACACCATTTCAGCATTTATTAAATCCATGCGGGCATCCGATGTCGATGCGGCACTTTATTATCTGGCTAGGATGGTTGATTCTGGTGAAGATCCGCTATTTATCGCTAGAAGAATGGTGGTGTTTGCCTCGGAAGATGTCGGGATGGCGGTACCGACGGCATTAGTAGTGGCTAACGCGGTATTTAGAGCCTGTGAAACGATTGGTTATCCAGAGTGTCAGGAAAATCTGGCTGCCGGAGTTGTGTATCTGGCCAGCTGTAAAAAAGACCGGCGGGCATATAACGCGTATATGGCGGCTCTGTCTGATGTAAAACAACATGGTAACTTACCCATACCGATGTCGATTCGAAACGCTCCGACTAAACTTATGAAAGAATTGGGTTATGGGAAGGGTTATGAAAAATATCCAAATGAGTCTTTGCTTCCAGATAAATTGAAGGCGAAAAAATATTTCAGGTGATACAATGCGGGGGTGAGTGAGTTTTTGAGGTTTGTTCCCAAAGAGGATGAGGCAAATTTAAGTTTTGATGAGTTGATTGCCATGGGCAAAATCCTGGCCCCGGGTTTTTTGTGGCAATTGGTAGGACAGGCAAAGGAATATTTGATGACTGAACCAGGTCCTAATTTGTTCAGGAGGCAGATGTTGGTTCCGGAATGGCTAGGTTATTGGATGACGGTTTTGCAGGCAGAGCGGGATTTTGATCCGAATACAGGAAGTAAATTGGTTGAAAGCGACAGAATAATGACTATTTCTGAAATGAAAAATAGGTTTAAAAAGCTTCACAGAAAGGGAATCATATCCGGGGTGTGGTTTATGGGCACAGGTGAGGCGGGACCAGGACATCGGATGGCCTGGTATCAAGCTTCACGAAGGGTAAGGGAATTGGCAATGTTGTATGAGGGCGAAGATTATTTTGATAAGCACCCAGACAGGAGACGGCCTTGTTTGTCTGAAGCAATAAGAGCAAGCCTGGCAGGATATTACGGATTGAGGGTAAGTCGGGTGCCTGACAGGCCAGACGGCGTGTCGGAGGCTAAACACTATAGAGAGGTATTTAGATTGACGGGGGCCACTGTAAACTTTGTAACCAGAGGTTATCCCAATGAGAAAGCAGTTTTGGCCAGAAATTCTCCGAAAATGAGAAGAATGGCGGTTGTTGAGGATTTAGTGAGGTTACATACGTCCGAAATGACTGAGAAGCTAATGCCTGACGTCATTTTGATTCCTGCCAGGGTTCGGGATTGTGTAGAAAAATAGCCAGTGGATGTTTGACATACACATCCTATAGTGTTAGTATTGACCTTATGTCTGAGACGATGGAGAAGCCTGCCGAAGTCAGATTGGCTGAGGCTAAGAAGGCG